>JAUHZW010000012.1 GCA_030425745.1 Actinomycetes bacterium | reverse complement strand
CGATCGTCGTGTCGAACAAGCGACGGGACCTCGCCCTGCTGGAGGTGCCCGGCCTGCAGATCGCCCCGCTGCCGATCTCCCTGGATGCCGAGCCGGGTCAGTGGGTCATGACGGCCGGGGCTCCGCTGGGGTACTCGAACTCCGTCTCGACGGGGATCGTCAGCGCGGTCGTGCCGGAGGAGTACACGATCTCGTCTGACGCCGTCATCGGCCCCGGCAACTCGGGCGGGCCCTTGGTCAACAACCGTGGGGAGGTGCTCGGGATCAACACCTTCGTCTGGGAGGAAGCCGAGGGCATCACCCTCAGCACGCAGGTCCGAACGCTGTGCCAGAAGGTGCTGGACTGCACGGCGAGTGAGGACGGCAACGGTGGGTGACGGGTTGCTGACCGACTGGGCCTGAGAGCCCGGCTAACTGTCGGGGGTGCCTCGTAACGTGAAGTGTCGGAGCGGGGGGAGGCTGCAATGAGCACAGGGCGAGTGATACGGTTTACCGTATCGATAGGGAGGTGCCCGCATGACGGCAGCACAGATCCTTCGTGCAGTGCGAACAAGCAGGGGGATCTCGCAGCGCGCTCTCGCGAGGGGCGCCGGCGTGCATCAGCCCGGGCTCGCGGCAGTGGAGACCGGCGCAGAAGACGCAACCGTCGGTCGTCTGGGCCGGATACTCAACGCGCTCGACTGCCAACTCACCGTGCTTCCCTCCCGCCGCCGGCCGGTCTGGGAGGCGGGTGACGCTGTGCGCCGCGCGCTGGATTCAGGAGACGAGCGAACGGCATGGCGTGAAGTCATTCAGCTCAACGATGATCTGCGCAGTGTCGATCGTGCGACGTGTGTCGCACTTGCGATTGCCCCACCCGGGCCAACAGGGCGCCCCCGATTCGACGCACTCCTTGCCGCAGTCACGGATACGGTACTCGTCGATGCTCGGCTCCCTCGCCCTCAATGGCTGGACGAGGAGCCGTGGACTCTGACAGAACCCTGGGATGTTGAAGAGGTGCCCTCGTTGCGGGCCGCTGCCCGCAAGGCGACACCCGCAGCAGTCCGCCGTCACGGCATCTACCTGGATCGGGCCGTCCTGAGGAGCGTCTGATGGCCGACACGATGACCCCGGCCGACGTCCGGGAGCTTCTGGAGGAACTGGCATCCCGTCTGAACGACGCCGGGCTGGCGGCGGGCATTCGAGTGGTCGGTGGAGCCGCAGTGGCCATCCTCGATGCCGGTCGCCACTCCACGAGTGACATCGATGCCGTGATCGTTCCCGCTGGCGCGGCACACGACATCGTTGCGGCCATGGCTCAGGATCATGGGCTGCCTGCACACTGGCTCAACGACGCGGCCCTCGCGTACATCCCTCCTGTCGGAGCCGAGGATTGGGTTGAGGTGCTTCGGCGAGGCTCCGTGAGCGTGTCGATCGGCTCGGTCCAGATGCTCCTGGCCATGAAGCTGATGGCCAATAGAGGAATCCGAGACGCCGACGACATCGCCTTCCTGCTGGACGCCTGCGGCGTGACCTGCGTGGACGATGCGCAGGCCATCTACGAGAGGTACCAGGCGCAAGACGTCCTGACGCCTGCGGCAGCCGCCAGAGTTCAGCACTGGCTGGACCAGCGACCTGCCACGTGACGGTGATTCGTCGCCCACGTTTCGGCGGGCTCGTCACGGGCGAAGGGGATACGTCCCGGTGGCAGAGATGATCGCCATGCCGGCGGTGCTCTTCTGGATCGTCGTGGTGTAGCTGCCGTCAGAATTCTTGGTGATGGTCGTGGTGAAGGACAGGCCACCGGAGATGTTCGGCAGGGCGAAGCTCGTGAGCCCGCCACCGAAGCGAGTGCCGAGGAGTGAGAACAGGGCCACGTGCTGGGCGGTCGGAACAGTGGCCCCGTTGCATTCGAGCCATCCGGAGGGAGCCGTGGCTGCCGTCGTGGAGGTGACCAGCCCCAGGATCGGGGTGCTGAGGTCGTAGTCAGGAACCTCTACGGGATCGCCCGGTGGGTAGGTCCCGTTCACGTTGATGATCGGGGTCAATCCTTTCGGCACCTGCGAGGTGAGGTCGGGGAGGTTGAAGGTCGGGGTGGGCATGGCGGGGGTTCCCTGCGGGCTTCCGCCGAAGGTGTTGCCGTAGAGCGAGTAGAGGTCCTCGTTCGAGGAGATGGCGATTGGAACGCCGTTCGCGGCCAACCATCCACTCGGCACGAACGTGCCGGCCGTCACCAGCACCTGACCGACATAGAAGGTCATGACGCGCTCTCCCGATAGCGATTGATGACCGCACTGAAGCGATCCCGGCCCATGCTGCTGATGTAGAGGTCGAAGGTGTTTCCCTTCTCATCGGTCAGGGCGTAGGTGTTGCTGCCGAGGGCTTTGCCCTTCGTCTGTCGCAGCACCGCCTCAAAGGCATGCGAATCAGGTAGGCGCTTGCCGTCGGGGCCGATGATCCGGCGGCGATCCACCACGGTGAGCGTCGCGTTGCCCGTGGTGAAGGTGCGGCCCTCGGCGAAGGTGCCGCGGCGGTAGAGGGGGTGGCGGCGGGCGATGAAGCGGCCGCGGCGTTTGGTCACCTGCTTGGTCGGGCCCGGAGCGTCGGACGCGGCTTGGGCGGGCATCGCCCGCAGGGTCACCGCCCCGACCGTCGCGGCGAAGGCAGCGGCCATGAATGTCCGGCGGGAGGTCCGACCCGTAATGGTCGCTGACTCGTCGGTGGCGTCACTCACCCTGCGTTCCTAGCACAGGGGGTGAGGAGGCTGCGCCTGCTTTGCCGGTAATGACAGAGTGGGGGCATGGAGCACCGATCGTTGGGAGTCGCGCTGGCGGGCCTCGTCACCGCGGTCGCGGTGCTCGCGGGCTGCTCCTCGCCGGAACCCGCCGGGCCACTCACGGCCGAGTCCGCAGCGACCGCCATCGACGAGTCCGGAATCCCCTGCCGATCCGACAGCGCGGCCAATCACATCGCCACCAGCGGGGCGTGGCAGGAGATCGACTGCGAGGACTGGGCCCTGTTCATCGGCAACCCGGGCGAGGTCGATCGACTGCTCTCGACAGCGGAGGAGTGCCGGGTGCAGCAGGACGAGCTGTCACGCGAGTTGAGCGAGAACCCTGGGCTGGCCTCCGACTCGACGGTCGTCGCGGCGGTCGGCCCCAACTGGGACGCGTACTACGGCGATGGTGGTGCCTTCCCGTGGGCCGATCCTGCTGAAGCCGCAGCCGGTTCCCCGTTGCTAACCGAAGTGGCCGACGCTCTCGGCGGTTCGGCCCTGACGCCGTTCGAGACCATCCAGTACTGGCTGGAGTACAACGGGTGCGAGCCTCTGGCTGAGTCCTGATGACGGCGCTACGACTGGTCGGTGTGTATCGGGCCGACGGCGGCCTGGTCGGTGAGCTGCGGTATCTCGTCGGCCACTACCTGCGAGGGGAGTCCTGCAGCCTGTGCGACATCACGCACTCCCCCTGGCGACGCAAGGCGGAGTGGGACGCCGAGGTCGCGACCCTGGACATCCCGTTCGACCTGCTGCACCTGAACGAACTGGACCCGGACTTGGCCTCGTTCGTCGGAGACCGTGCGGCCTGCGTGGTGCTCGAACGAACGACGGACGGGGCGGTGGACCGCACCCTGCTCATCTCCAACGATGAGTTGGCGGACATCGACGGCTCTGTTGCAGCGTTCTTCACCGTGCTGCGCGAGCGCCTCTCGCGGTAGGTCGCGGTACGGACGTCAGTCGGTGAGAATCCGAAGGGTGTCTTGACCCGCGATGCGGCGCTGCGGGTCGAGTGCGAGCCAGGCCGGGTGGGAGGCATCCGCAAGCGCCCTCGCCAGCGCCCGCAGTCGACGGCGGTCACTGCCGCCGAGTCGATCGAGTTCTCCAGCGTGGTCGGTGATGCATGCCGCCAGCACCGCTGCGTCGTCCAGGTGTCGTTCCCGGTCCCGTTGGTCCACCGTGAAGGCGGCACCCTTGAGCACAAGAGCTCCCAACGGGTCCGGTACGGAGAGCAACACGGGTTCCATGGCTGCCGGCTCAGCCATGTAGACCATGGTGCGGCCGAGTGCCTGTGTACCACCCTCGACTTCGAACATGGGCCGCCCGCGCAGACGCCGTACTGCCCGAGGTGGCGCATGGTCAGGCGCCATCACGTCGATCGTCTCGAAGCCCAGCGCAGAAGGACGTGAGTAGCGGTAGTGAGGGCTCGATCGACGGCGAGCATCGACCGGCTCCTGCAGGGAGTAGCCCAACAGGGTCAAGGCACGGTCTGCTCGCGTGATCACCGCTGCAGAGACGTCGATGTGAAGCAGGACATCCATGTCCTCCGTCGGCCGGACGACATCGATGTCGTGCGCCAACGCGTGGGCTTGCGCCATCAACCCACCCACAAGGGCCCACTCATCCGTGGGCAGTTGGCCAGCCAATTCGAAGACGTTTGGCCAGGGGTGAAACCACCCACCATCAGGAGTGGGGAGTTGCACCGTGCGCTTCGAAGTGGTCATGACAGTTCCTTGAGTCGCTTGCGCAGGTAGTCGAGGCCGGAACGGCGCTCTCTGCTGTCCAGAGATTCGGACAGGTCCAGGGCGACGGTCACGGGGTTGGTCTCGAGGAGAGAGCCGAGGTCGGTGAGCCTGAGAGTCACGTTTCCTTGAGCGTCCGCACTGAGGTGGCACCGTCGGATCAGACGGATGGCCGAACTGTTGTCGACGTAGCCGTCCACCGCGACCCGCGCTCCCTGAGCGAGGCCGAACTCCCTGGCAAGAGCGGCGTCGCTGTCAATCGCGGTCGCGCCTGTTGCGGCGACCCCTTCGCGGACCCGACCTAGGAAGGACTCCGCCGCCCGAAACCGGCGGACATCGGCACGACAGCGCATGGCTCTCACCAGATCCTCGGCTGACAGGCCCGCTAGGCGTTCTCGAAGGCGGGCGCGCTGAACAGTGCTCACACGCTCGGTCGTTCCCTCCGCCAAAAGGTCTATGACAGCGGCGACAGTGGTCATCGACCAGGGGCGTCCCCGCCGCAGGCCCTGCCTGCGCAATCGCTGCACCGATTCCGCGTCGATGAGCTGGACTCGTCCGACAGTCTCGGCCACGGTGAGTGATCCACTTGAGACAAGCCGCTGCACCTGGCGCATGCTGACACCCAGCAGTTCAGCCGCCTCGCCAGTGCTGATCGTGCCGTTCTGCGCTGACATACGTAAATAGTCGCATGAGCGACGTATTATGTAAACCGGCCGACGGGTCGGAGAGGATGGTGGCATGGAGGTCGAGTTCCGTGCACCGCTGTGGCGGTGGAAGGCTCGCGAGGAGTCGAGCAGTTCCTGGTTCTTCGTGACGCTGCCCAAGGAGGCGTCGGACGAGATCGAGGATCGGTTCGGCGGCCTGCGCGGCTTCGGCTCGGTCCGCGTCGAGGTGACGGTGGGATCCACCACGTGGCGCACGTCCGTCTTCCCCAGTTCAGAGCATGAGGCGTTCGTCCTCCCGGTCAAGAAGGCCGTGCGACAGGCCGAGGACATCGCTGACGACTCAACGATCACCGTGCTGCTGAGCGTGGTCGATTCCTAGACCGGCGGGATCAGGCCTCAGGCCAGCAGGGCGGTGATCGCCTTCATGCCCGGGACGCGGCGCGCGTCGGCGGGCAGGCCGGCAAGGACGGCCGCGGCGGCACTGGCCGTGCGGATCCGGGCGGTGAGGTCGTCGCCCTGATCCAGTGCCCAGGCGTAGGCACCGTGGAAGGCATCGCCGCAACCGGTGGTGTCGTGGACCTCGACCTCGAAGGCCGGGACGGTGATGGGGTCGTCGTTACCGGTCCACACATGCGATCCGGCCGGGCCGTCGGTGAGGATCACGACTCTGCTGCCATCCGTGCCGCCACCTGTGAGGGCGCGGCCCGCCTCGTCGGTCGTCGCAGTGCCGGTGAGCTCGCGAGCGAAGGTGGCCGGGACGATCACGTGATCGGCGGCGTCGACGTACTCGCGAAGGGTGGGGCTGGGGTCGCGCTCAGCGTCGAGGACGACCGGGATGCCACGACGCCGTGCCTCCGCGATGACGTCGAGCGTTCCGGGAGGCGCGGTGCAGGCATCCACGAGCAGGACGGTCGAGGCGGCCAGTGCGGCCTGGACCGTGGCGTCGTCGGGCATGGGTGTCGTCGACAGCGCTGCGTCATCGAAGGCGATGAACCGCTCTCCATCGGAGGCGATGACCAGAGTGGACGTGACCGGGTCGGCGCCCTCGGCCCGTTCGACGAAGTCGAGGCTCACCCCGTGCTCGATGAGATCCTGGGCGGCCAGCTCCCCGAGGTCGGAGGTGCCGACGCAGGCGAGGTAGCCGGGGGTGTCGCCCATCGCGGCGATGGTGACCAGGGCGTTGCGGACGTTACCGCCGAACCGCACCACGCGGCCGGTGATGCGGCCCTTGCCCTGATCCCACGTGGCGCCCGTGAACAGGACGTCATCGTGGGCGATGCACCCCAGGCCGACGATCATGCGCGGGCGATCGCCTCGGCAGCACTCGCCCCGTCGTGGATGACGGCGGCGTAGGCGCGGGCGGCCGCGCTCATGTCCGGCTCGCCCCAGATGTTGCGGCCCACCACGGCACCGCGGGCACCTGCGCGCATGCCGGCGGCCATGTGCTCCAGGGCGCCCTCGAGGGTCGGCTCCTTCGGGCCACCGGCCATGACGACCGGGACCGGGCAGGAGGCGATGATCTCCGCGAACGCCTGCTCGTCACCGGGGTAGCCGACCTTGATGACGTCGACCCCGGTCTCGATGCCGACACGCACGGCGTAGGCGATCTCGTCGGGAGTGAAGACGATGCGCGGGCCGTCGGTGTAGTCGCGGGGGTAGATGTGGGCGACCACAGGGAGCTCGTAGGGCGCAGCGTCACGGACGGCGTCGGCGAGCCAGCGGATGAAGTCACTCTCAGTGTCTCCGCGGACCCCGATCGCGACCGCGAGAGCGTCGGCGCCGAGCCGCACGGCGTCGGCAGGAGTGGCGAGCTGCTGGCGGATGCGATCGTCGTGGGTCCAGCACGACTGCTGGATGATCAGCGACGCCTTGCCCGCATGCGGCGGCCAGCAGTGCTTCGCGGTGCCCGGGGTCATCGTCATGGTGTCCGGGTGGGCCGACATGCACTGGTCCACCGCACTCGGCAGGTCGGCGAGGCCACCCTTGCGCACGTCGCCGTAGCCCACGAAGTGGTCGACCGCGATGCCGAACAGGTTGCCTGAGGGGTGGGAGAACAGGCGGGAGAGACGCACCTGAGTGCCGAGGCCCATGGAAGTTCCTTCTGCTGGAGGGGTGGAGGTGTCCAATCTATGGGTGGATCGGCTTCTTCGGGTCAGTTCAGGGGCACGTAGCCCCACGACAGCGACGAGGCGATGGCGAGCCACAGCAGGTAGGGCAGGAGCAGGGCACCCAGCCACCATTCCTGACCCCACGCCAGCACGACAAGGCCGATGGTCACGACGGCGCAGGCGGTCAGGAGGATCGCCGACGCCACAAGCGCGTGCGGCCCGTAGAACAGGTAGGCCCAGGCCAGCGCGAAGGCGATCGACACGGCGAAGACGGCGAGGTAGGCGACGGTGCGGGGTGCTGGGGCACGCAGGGCCACGATCACACCGACCACGGCCAGTGCAATGAAGTTGTAGCTCCACGCGAGACCGAAGACCGCGGGCGGAGGCTGCCACGGCGGCTGGGTCAGGCTCGCGTACCAGGATCCGGAGGTCGCGACCCAGCGTCCCGATCCCACGGCATAGATGACCACGAGAAGCACCGCCAGAGCAGCCGGAAGGATGCGGGTCCACGTCACCCCTCGAGAGTAGGTGCCCCGGAGTCGTCATGGCTCCAGATGTGCTCCTTCCGTTCTGCTCATAGCCTCAGGGAGTGCGCTGGGTGGTGATGGTGATGGCAGCCGGTCTCATGGCCGGCTGCTCCGCCGGCTCCTCTGCCAGTGCCCCAGAGCCGGTGACCTCCGCACCGTCCGTCGCGGCGCCGCCCTCGTCACCATCGCCACCATCCTCGTCACCGTCGGCCTCGTCACCGGGCTTCACGGTGGCGCTGTGCACGGCCGAGGACGAGGACGCGATGACCGCGACGATCACCGGTCAGCAGGCCGCGTTTGCGGACGCGGACTTCGCCCGTGCGCGCTCCTTCGCCTCGGACAGCTTCCGCAGTTACGTGACCGTCAGGGAGTTCGAGGCCCTCATCGAGCGGGAGTACGGGTTCCTTCTCAGCGATCCTGCCGTCGAGGTGGAGAAGTGCGCGCAGGTGGAGTCGGTCGGTGAGGTGCAGGTGCGGGTCGGCGGCTCGACTCCGCGCACGATGATCTACCGGCTCGTGCGCGAGCGGGGCACGTGGGCGATCGACGGGGCGCGCATCACGTCGGCACCTTCGGGCATCGCCGCCTGACCATTCAGCGACTGTCCTTCGGCAACGGGCGGAAGGCCAACCACGCCAGGACCAGGGCGAAGGCTGCGACGAGGAAGAGCGACTCGTCCCCCAGCGGAGTCCAGTAGACGTCGCTGAGATTCAGGATCAGCGCGCTCTCATCGAGGATCAGCGCCCAGGCCACACCGAAGGCGATCGCCTCCCAGGTCGGGATACGACCGGCGTTCCTGATGCTCTGCCGAACGAGCCACAGCAGGGCCACGAGCGTCAGGATGAGCAGGCCGAAGACCATGTGGTGGATGTGGACACCGTTGATGATCAGGCCACCGTTGCCGCCAGCGCCCCGAAGGTGAAGCGTCGTCGTGACGATTCTCGTGATGATCTCCGTGACGACAAAAGCAGCGAGCGCCCAGCGTGCCGGGATCCGGGGATCAGCACCACGGGCGTCCATGAGCCGAGGATGCCACTCGGACGGGGCTGCCCGTGTGCGCCATGCGGCGTACTGTCGAGGGATGACCGAGCGGCAGGCCTATGACGTCGTCGGGCATGGTGACGGCTACGAGCTGCGCTCGTACCCGCCGTGCGTCGTGGCGGAGGTCGATGTGACGGGGGACTTCGAGGAGGCCGGCAGCCTGGCCTTCCGGCCCCTGCTCTCCTACATCCAGGGCAGCAACCTGTCGCGAGAGTCCGTCGCCATGACCGCGCCAGTCGTCCAGCATCATACCCTCGACATGACCGCCCCGGTGATCCAGTCACCTGCCGGAGGTCAGCACACCGTCGCATTCGTGCTGCCCCGATCGGTGACCCTGGCCACCGCCCCGGTCCCGTCGGACTCCCGCGTCCGCGTCCGGGAGATGCCGGGGAGTCTCACGGCCGTCGCCCGCTACTCCGGGCGCTGGTCCCAGTCGTCGTATGAGCGTCATCTGTCCGCTCTGCTCTCGGCCCTCGCAGCCGACGGACTCGTGGCGGTGGGCGAGCCGCGCTTCGCTCGATTCGACCCGCCGTTCAAGCCGTGGTTCCTGCGGCGCAACGAGGTGCACATCGACGTCGAGGATTCGACCGGTCGCGAGAGCGGCCGGTAGACGGCATGCTCGGGCCTGCACAGCGCATGGCGCGACAGGAGGATCACATGTCAGGCGAGAGCAGCACATCAGCCGAGGGGTCGGGCAATGCCGTCGCCACTCGTCCTTGGTCGACGCGACGACCGCAGAACCTCATCCTCAGCGCGGTCCTCATCGCGCTCGGGATCGCGTTGGCGATCCAGGGCGTCGTCTACGTCGGCCAGGGCGTCGGGGGCGTCATCCCCTACTTCATCATCCTGCTCGGGCCTGCTCTTGCCGTGTACTACACGTGGTACTTCACCATCAGGGACCCTGAGGCCGGGTGACTCGGCCGGTGTCAGTCGACGGTGACCGGCACAAACTCCCCCGACCATGACACGTCCTGCGTGCGCGCCGGCTTGGTGAAGTCGACCTTCGACAGGTCCACCGAATAGACCGTCGGATCCGTGACGGTCCGGTAGCTGTAGCGCTGGCCGGTGAGGTTCGAGATCGAGTCCCACACCGTGACCTCGTCGGACGTGCCGCCCTTCGGCGCGGGCTCACGGATGATGCCCGGGGTGATGTCGAGGGTGTTGAGGATGTGCAGAGCCGTCAACTCGGCATCATGTCCGCTCTTCGGCTTGTCGCTGAGAGTCGACTGGACCGCTGCTCGGATGAAGCGACCGGGCGGCGTGTAGTCACCCGGGAGCCCCATGAGCCCCTGACCCTGCCCGAGCGAAGTGACGGTGAGCTCGCCCACCTTCACCGCGTCGGGCATCTCGGCTGACAGGCCCACGAAGTTCGACAGGTTGGTCAGGTGCCAGTCGAGGTACGGGGCGTTGGTGCCGACGCTCGTCGGGTTGTCGACCACATGGATGCCGTCGGAGTGGAACTCGATGGCGAGGGAGGCGTCCTTGTCGTGGACGAGAATGTGGCAGGGAGGAGCGAACCCCATGCCCGGGTCCATGCCCCACACGCGCACGTCGGACATCGCGGCCTTGACGTCCGCCAGGGATGAGCACGTGCCGAGCAGGTACGCGATGAGATCGAGTTCGCCCAGATCCTTGCCGTCGCCCACGAAGTCGACGTAGGTGCAGAAGCCACCGGGCATGTAGAGGAAGTGGGCGGACAGTCCGGCGGTGCTCATGCCGTCGGTCAGCCACTGCGGATGGCCGAATCCGCACATCCCGACCACCCCGTGCTTGGCGGTCCAGGTCTTGCCTGACTTGCCCTCCGGAGCCGCGCCCGTCCCGGCGTAGTCGCTCGGCAGGATCGCCAGCGCTGTCGGCACCCCCAGCGGGAACTCCATGGATCGACCGACGACGATGCTGCCGTCGTCAGCGGGCTTGACCTTGAAGTTCGTGCACATGTTGTCCTCCGATGGTGAATCTGCTGTCTGGCCGTCTTCTCGAGCCTAGCCCGGTGGAGCGACTCCGGCCGAGAAGTCCGCACCACATCCGGCCGTGCTTGCTAGCGTGATGCCCGCCCGCCGAAGCCGTCCCAAGGTGCCTTCATGTCGACAGCCACTGCCGCCGCCCCCACCACGTCCCCCGCGAAGAACCCCACCCTCGCGATCTCCTTCCTCGGAGTGCTCGCCGCACTGCAGCTGATCGACCCCGCGGTCGCGAACATCGCGATCGTCGAGGCCGGCAAGGCGCTGGACATGACCGGAGCGGCTCTCGCGCTCGCGGCCAGCATCTCGACGCTGGCCCTCGCCGCGACGGTGCTGCCGATGGGCTTCATGGCCGATCGCCTCGGCCGCCGGCTCATCCTGTCGGTGGCGCTGATCCTCGCCGCCGCAGGCGACGTCATCGTCGCCATCAGCCCCGTCACCGCCGGGTACTACACCGGCCGGGCCATCGCCGGCATCGGGCTCGGCGCCACTCTCGCCGCCGCCTTCGCGTATGTGCGATTCGTCGCGCGCCCGGGCAAGGTCGCTGCGGCCCTGGGTCTGTGGAACCTGGTGATGATGGGCGCGTTCATCGCCGGATCGCTGCTCGGCGGCCAGCTGGCCGGCGTGCACTGGCGCGTGGCGATGCTGCTGGTGCCCGTGCTGTCGATCCTGTGTCTGATCCTCGTGCCGATCCTGCTGCCCGCAATGCCGAAGGTCAGCGGCTCGAAGCCTGACTACCTCGGCATGGCGGTCATCGCCATCGCGATGGTGTCGTTCCTGTACGGAGTGAGCCAGGCGTCCCGCGGCCTTCGCAGCCCCGAGTTCCTGATCCCCACCGTGCTGGGCCTGGTCCTCTTCGCGGCGTACTACCTGATCGAGCGCCGCGTCTCCAACCCGATCTTCCCGCCGGCCCTGTTCGCCAGCGGCATCTTCGCCGCGGCCCTCGTCTCCGGCATCGCCTGGAATCTGGCCCAGGCGACGGTGCAGCTGCAGACCAGCAACTTCTGGCAGTACGTGCAGGGCTTCGGCCCCGGCGAGGTCGCGCTCGGGCAGGTGACGATGCTCGTCGCCTTCGGTGGTGCCGGCGTGATCGCCGGCCGCATGATGAAGCCCGGTGCCCGGTCGGTGAAACTCATGGGCTTCGGCTTCATCGCCCTGACCGGTGGCCTGATCCTCATGGCCCTCGTCTTCGCCGACACCCCCTACTGGGTGCTGGGCATCATGCTGTTCATCTTCGGCGTGGGCCTCGCGTTCGTGTCCGTGCCGCAGTCAGCGCTCTTCGTCGCGGAAGCCCCTGCCTCGTCGTTCGGTCCCGTCACCAGCTTCCGCACCACAGTCGGCCAACTCGGCTACGCGATGGGCTTCGCCGTCAGTGCGGCGCTGGTCAACTCCTTCGGTCAGGCCAACCTCGTCGGTCGCCTGGAGAAGGCGGGCGTGGAGCCGAGCCGACTCGGCCAGGCCATGGACGACGTCCGGCTGTTCATGTCCAGCGGCAAGGGCGGCTCCGGCACCTTGGCGAAGGAGTCGATCGCCGACCTCGGGCCCGCCTACGCCGCCGGCTTCAACTGGGCGATGCTCATCAGCGGTGTGGCCGTCGGCCTGCTCGGTGTCATCACGATCCTGCTGCTGATCATCGGCCTGCGACAGAAGCAGGACGCCGGAACCTCGTGATCAGGGGCTCTGCCTGATCAGTGGCTCTGGCGTGACGTGGCGTAGCTGCTGAGCTCCTTGGCCAGCCGATCCGGATCCCACTCCTCATCGAGGGCACGGGCGACGAGATCGGCCTGCGCAGGCGGGGCGTCACTTCCCTTCGGCTGGTCACGGTCGAGGTTCGTCGGGAAGGCGTAGCCCTCGGCGCTGGCGGCGATCGCGTGACTCAGTTGAGCAGGCGAGGCCCCCTCGCGCTTCATGGTGAGCAGAGCCGGGTAGATCGCGTTGACCACGCGCTCGCGGTCGATCGTCTCCATCGCGCGGCCGAACGCACTCGACACCTGCAGCAGGTTCGCCATGCGCTGGATATCCGCCGATGTGTTCTCGCCCGCCGCATGGAACAGCGCCGGGGAGAAGAAGACGGCGTCGCCCTTGTTCAGGGGCAGCTGGACGAAATGCTGCTCTGCGTACTCCCGGAACTCCGGCAGGTGCCAGGCGATGTAGCCCGGCGCGTACTTCTGCGAGTGCGGAAGCAGCAGGGTCGGCCCGCTCTCCAGCGGCATGTCGCTGTGCGCGACAGCACCCTGCAGCGTCAGCGCCGCGGACATCAGGTGCGCCTGGGCGGGGTACGACTCCGCGGACTCCCTCGACTGGAAGCCAAGGTGGTAGTCGCGGTGCGGACTCTGCGCCTTGCCGCCCGGGTTCACCTGATTGACCTGCGACGTCACCTGATAGCGCGGCCCGAGCCACGCTTCGCTGACGAGGGCCAGCATGTCGTTGGCGTAGTAGCGGGCGAAGGCCTCCGGATCCTCGACGGCGAGCTTCTCCAGCGCGTTCCACACGCGGTCGTTCGCTCCCGCCTCGGCGAAGTGATCACCTGGGGCGGTGCCGTGCTCCTTCTCATCGGCGATGATCCGCCGGAAGGCATCGGTCACCGCATCGACCACGGCCTCGTCGTCGAAGGCACCGGCGAGGACGACGACGCCGGGTCCGTCGTTCAGGGCGGTTGCGAGCTCGGCCATGACGGCCTGCCGCTGGGCGTCGTCGTCCAGAAGCGGGCGGATATGCGCGCTGTCATAGATGAGGACGTCCCTCTCGACCGAGGCCGCGAAGGGGTAGTCGGCCGGGTCCGTGCCGTGCTCGACGAGGGTGGCGAACTCGGCCACGTCGCAGTCGGCGGCGGTGAAGCGGGCGGGCGTCATGGGGATCTCCTCGCGCAGCGGATGTCAGGACTGTACGGTGCCGCTGAAGGCTTGGAAACCTCGTAGAGCCATCAATTCCCCATCATCTGGAGGGGTCGGTGTCCCACCCGTTCCCTATCAGGGACATCGCCCGTCAGGCCGGGCTCAGTGAGGCGACGGTCGACCGCGTGCTCAACGGCCGCGGTGGAGTGCGCCCGGCGACACAGCGGTCGGTGCACCAGGCCATCGCCGACCTCGAGCGGCAGGAGACCCAGCTCCTGCTCACCGGACGGACCTTCCAGCTCGACGTGGTCATGCACGCACCCGGCCGCTTCAGCTTCGCGGTGCGCAACGCACTGGAGGACGTCATGCCAGGGCTACTGCCCGCGGCGTTCCGCGCGCGCTTCCACCTGCACGAGGACGATCCCGTCGAGACGCTCGTGCGGGACTTGGACCGCATCGCCCGGCAGGGCAGCCACGCCGTTCTGCTCAAGGCCCCCGATGTGCCGGAGGTCAACGCCGCCGTCGCACGCGTGGTCGCGGCCGGGATCCCGGTGCTGACCCTCGTGACCGACCTCCCGTCCAGTGATCGGCTCGCCTACGTGGGCATCGACAACCGCGCCGCGGGGGCGACCGCTGCGTACCTGCTCGACCAGTGGCTCGGCGACCGTCAGGGGACACTGCTCGTCACCGTGAGCAGTGGGGCCTTCCGCGGGGAGGAGGAGCGGGAGATGGGGTTCCGAGCCCAGGTGCGCACCAGCCGCGTCGTCCGCCCCGTCGTCGACGTCAGCGAGAGCAGCGGGCTCGATGACCGGGTGCGGCCGCTGGTGGCCGCGGCTGTGGCTGCACATCCGGACATCATCGGCGTCTACTCCATCGGCGGCGGGAACGTCGCGCTCCTCGATGCGTTCCGCGATGCCGACCTGCCCGCGCCCGTCGTCATCGCCCACGACCTTGACGATGACAACCGCGCGCTGCTGCGGGACCGTCGGGTGGCCGCGGTGCTGCATCACGACCTGCGGGCGGACATGCAGCACGCGTGCCACCTCGTCATGCAGGCGCACGGTGCTGTGCCGGGAGCCCCGCGTGCACTGCCGTCGCAGATCCAGGTCGTCACCCCCCACAACGTGCCGGAGTGAGCGGGACGGGATACGACAGGGAGATTGAGAAGGAGGGCAGTCCCGCTCAGAAGGGAAGAGGGTCGTCGACGGCAGAGGGAGGACCGAGCGGCAGAGGAATCAGATCGGGCGGTCGGTGCTCATAGACCCGGCCGAGTGGTGACCGCCAGGTGCACGCACCGGAACGTTCGCTCCGCGTGATGGTCCAACCGCCGTGGGTCTTGAGTTGATGGTGGTGCTTGCAGAGGGGACCGAGGTTGTCGAGGTCCGTGCAGCCCCCGCGCTCATAGGGGTTCGCGTGGTCGATCTCGCAGCGCTCCGCGGCTCGAACGCAGCCGGGGAACCGGCAGGTGCCGTCGCGCAAGGCGATCAGGTGCCGTTGGGTGTCGGAGATCGCGTAGCGGGTACGGCCCGCATCGACGATGCAGCCGGAGGAGTCGACCACAAGGCGACGGAGCGTTGAGGAGGCGTCGACCTCCGCGAGGAGGTCCAGGATGACATCGGCGGACAAGGCCTCACCAGCGACAGTGCCACCGAGCCCGGCGCCCTCTCCACTGGCGAGAACCGACAGCGGGACGACGACACTGACACCGGCGTTGAGCCTCGCCTCGGCCACGGGCCCTTCGGTCCGGTAGACCGAACCCGGGTCACCGAGGACCAGCGTGACCAGTGCGGCCACGCGGCGCTGCCCTGCCGTGACGCAACTCTCCGATGTCTCGAAGAGCGGGTTGCGGGCCAGCGCCGTGATCGCGTCCATGAGCGCGTGGCCATGACCCACCGGGAGCACTGCGGTGATCTCGCACGTGCCCTCCTCGCGGGACGACAACCACACCCCGTGCTCACGCTCCGCCGTCTCGCGACGACGCTCCTTGGCGCTCACGGGGTCAGTGGTCAGCACGAGTCCGCGGGTGCGGCGGGCGCATTGGCCTGGGGTGTGCGAGGCGGCATAGGGCACCACAATGGCGAGGATCCGGGCGCACTGTTGTGCGAACTCGTCGGACCGCGAGGAGTCTCCCGCCAGCGGCAGCCTCGACAGTTCGCGTGCGATCGCGGCGGCATGACCCGAGGAGAGGTGACCGGCGAGCAGTGCATCGCCCAGAGGGGCCATCGGACCCACGAGATCGCCCGCGTACTGGAGTTGCGACTCGATCGACTGCGTCGCCACCCGAAGGGCCGCCGCCATCTCGGCCGATGCCCGCATCTCCGGGGTGACGAACCCCGATCCCTCCCGCCGTGGCCGCAGACCGGCCTCCACTCGCCGGGCATTGAGCTCGGCCAGAGAACGTGCGCGCTCGGAATCCTCGGCGACGCCATGGGAGACGAGGCGATCCCGGACAGCGGCTCGCGCCCTGACCTGCAACCCGGCCGCGAAGGCGGCGAACCGATCCACCTGCTGCGCATACGTGACGGCCTCGTCGGCGGTCAACGCCGCCGGATCCACCTGCAGGAGATCCATCAGCAGGCCTGCACCGACCTCCCCCGCCGCGGCGTCGGCGAGGACGTCGGCGTCAGACCACGGTTCACCGCTCGATAGTTCGTCGGCCCACCAAGGAGCCTCGTCAGTCAGGACGACGTCATCGGACCGCTCGACTGCAATGAGGGTCTCGAGTGACTCGAACATGTGTTCGATTGTAGTCGAGCGGTCCGACAACCGCAACCCCTAAGAGGTCAGAAAGTCGTTGTCCTGCAATGAATCTTCCGATCAACCCGTGCCGGCCGGCGCCGGGGGATCTCACGCCTTCGGGACTCGTCAACCCGACGCCGCGGCCTGAAGGGCCGCGATGTCGATACGCGTCATCGGCATGAGTGCCGGCCACGCGCCGCGCGCAAGCAGGTCCTGGATGTCCGTCGGCACGACCTGCCACGAGACCCCGAACCGGTCCTTGCACCATCCGCACCGGCTCTCCTCGCCGCCGTCGGCGACGAGTGCGTCCCAGATACGGTCGAGCTCGACCTGCGTATCGCAGTGGACCATGAACGAGACAGCCTCGGAGTGCGGAAACTGCGGCCCGCCGTTGATCGCGACGAAGGGCTGGCCGAAGAGGGTGAACTCCGCGCTCAGCACGCTGCCGGCCGGCTTGTGGGGATGGTCATCGGGATAGTGCGACACCCCGCCGAGCTCGGAGTCGGGGAAGAGGTCGGTGTAGAACGCGGCCGCCTCACCCGCCTGATCGTCGAACCACAGGAACGTCGTGATGCCGGTGATGGCCATCAGTCGCTCGCGCCCATCAGTGGCTGCTCACGCTCAGCGGCGCGCGCTTCACGCCCAGCAGGATCGCGGCCAGCACCGCACCGCCCAGCGCGACGATGCCCAGGATCAGCATGGAGAGAGTGATGGTGGATGACTGCGCCGCCACGACGGTCTGGGTGATGAGGTCCTGCACCGTCTCCGGCAGCGTGTCGAGGATCGCTGCCGCCCCCGACGTGTCGCCCAACTCCACCGCTTCGGAGTAGGCCACGGCGGCGTCCTGCGCATCATTGCCAGCCATGCCGGACGAGACCCTGCTGATCGTCAGCGAACCCACGAGCGACGTGACGACCGCGACGCCGAGGGCGGCCGGGATGTTGAACGTCATCTGCATCAGGCCCGAGCCCATACCCGCCTTCTCCGTGCTGACGGCGCTCATGCCGGCGGTGTTGCAGGCCGGGAGGGCGACGCCCACGCCGATGCCCATCAGCGCCAGCGGGATGATCAGCTGGGAGATCGTCGTCTCCGGGGTGAAGGTGCCCATCCAGATCAGGGCGACGCCCTGGAAGATGAGCGACACGACCGTCGGGAGCCCCGGGCCGATCCGGTCGACGATGCGGCCAGCGAGCGGCTCCACAAGCATGCAGGTTCCGGTCGTGATGACGATGACCCAACCGGCCTCGACCGGGGTCATGCCCAGCACGCTGATGAAGTACAGCGACCCGATGAAGGTCAGCATCGGGATGTAGATGAAGCCCACGATGCTCTCGGCGAAGAATCCACCGGAGAACATGCGGCTGCGGAACAGCGAGAAGTCGACGAGCGGGTGCTTGATCCGCGTCTCCACGAGCCCGAAGGCGATCAGGAGGATGACGCCGAGCGCCAGCGGCCCCCACGTGGTGACGTCCTCCCAGCCGTTGCTCGAGTTCTGCAGACCGAGTGTGAGCAGCGTGATGCCCACGGCACCGAGGATCAGACCGGTGAAGTCATACGTGCCCGTCGCCTTCACACTGCGATAGCCCCGGGTCGCGACGATCGTCACGATGACCACCGCGGCGGTCAGGGGAAGCGAGACCCAGAAGATGAGCCGCCACGAGGCGATCGCCATCATGTAGCCCGCGAAGAGCGGGCCGACGAAGAGCCCGAAGCCGTGCGCGAATCCCCACAGACCGACTGCGAATCCACGTCGGGCGATCGGGAAGGTGTTCACGACGATGCTGAGGGTCGCCGGCGCCGAGATGCCGATGCCGATGCCCTGGATGGCGCGGCCGCTGATCATCAGCGTGCCGCCGACCGCCACGGCGGACATGAACAGGCCCACGCCGAAGACCAGGAAGCCGATGACGATGAGCTTGACCTCGCCGACCAGGTCACCGAGGCGGCCGCCGGCGACGAGCGCCGCACCGAACGCCAGCGAGTAGGCCGTGATCGTCCACGTCTGCGTGGACAGAGACAGCGCGAGATCGTCCTTCATCGTCGGCAGAGCCGGGCCGATGACCGTGCTGAACATCTGCGCGATGAGCGCACCGAACCCCATCGCGGCGAGGATCGCCCACGCCCTGCCCGAACTCACGGTCGGAATGCGCTCGCTCACTGCCCCGGTATCCATCCCCACATCCAAGCGACTCTGACACGATGGCGGTGGATCATCCGCACAATCGCGCCAGCGTGGCGTGTACTCGACCAGCACCGGAGGGCCCGTGAAGACCGAGAACATCAACCATGAGTTCCTCGACCCGGTACTCGCCGGTGAGCAGGTGGACCACTACCACCACCTCGGGGTCTCCAGCGATGACTCGATCGTCGCCGGAATGGGCGGCCTGCGGGCGGTGATCATGGGCGGCTCCGGCCCCCGCATGGACGAGTTCGCCCGCCAGTGGAGCGCGGAGCACGACGACGCTGAGATCGTCGCCTTCCCGAAGGAGGAGCGGTTCACCGCGCGTTACACGGCCGACGTGCTGTTCTGCTCGCACGGCATGGGGATGCCCAGTGCGTCCATCGCACTGCAGGAGTTGATGCGGCTCGCGTACTACGTCAAGGGCGGCGACCTCGATGCCCTTGATCAGGTCTTCTGGGCCCGGGTCGGCACGAGCGGTGGCGTGGGCCTGCCGGGGGGCACGATCGTTTCCACCACCGAAGGCCTGCTGCCCGATCTCAAGCCCTATCGGATGCTCGACGGCGGCAACGGCTACCACTGGTTCGACGGCACGTTTCCCCGCGATGTCTCCGACGCCATCCTCGCGGCGAGCGCCGACACCGGCATCCCGATGGCCCAGGGCAAGACCGTCGCTGCGAACGAGTTCTTCCTCGAGCAGTTCCGGCTGGACGGCGCCATCCGACTCGCGACCGCCGAGCGGAAGATGGAGTGGCTGCAGTGGCTCGACGAGAACGGCGTGCGCAACATCGAGATGGAGGGCGCCCTGCTCGCGGCCTACATGAACCACTGGGGCTTCTCGAGGTTCGCCATGGTCTGCGCCACGCTGCTCAACCGACTCGAGGGTGATCAGATCCTCACGCCCGAGGAAGAACTGCACGAGTTCAGCGAGCGAT
>JAUHZW010000277.1 GCA_030425745.1 Actinomycetes bacterium | reverse complement strand
GTCGTCGTTGAGGGCGACCTCCTCGAGTCGCAGCGCGATGTCGAGCAGCGGGTCGGTGACGCCGAGCTGCGCGAAGACGTCGTGCGCGGTCTTCTTGACGATGGCCGCACGGGGGTCGTAGTTCTTGTAGACCCGGTGCCCGAAGCCCATGAGCTTCACGCCGTCCTGGCGGTCCTTGACCTGGCGGATGAAGGTGTTGACCCCACCGCCCTGCGCCTCGATGTTGGCGAGCATCTCCATGACGGCCTGGTTCGCGCCGCCGTGCAACGGGCCGAAGAGGGCGTTGATGCCGGCCGACACGGATGCGAAGAGGTTCGCATGCGAGGAGCCGACGAGTCGGACCGTGGAGGTCGAGCAGTTCTGCTCGTGATCCGCATGCAGCAGGAGGAGCTGGTTCAGCGCCCGGGAGAGGACCGGGTTGACCTCGTACGGCTCGGCGGGGACGCCGAACGTCATGCGCAGGAAGTTGTCGATGAACCCGAGCGAGTTGTCCGGGTACATGAACGGCTGGCCGACGGCCTTCTTGTGCGCGTAGGCCGCGATGGTCGGCACCTTGGCGAGAAGTCGGATCGTGGAGATCTCGACCTGGCGATCGTCGAAGGGATCCAGCGAGTCCTGGTAGAAGGTCGACAGCGCCGACACCGCGGACGAAAGCACCGCCATGGGGTGCGCATCGCGCGGGAAGCCGTCGAAGAACCGGCGGAGATCCTCATGCAGCATCGTGTGCATGCGGATGTGGCCCTTGAACTCGGCAAGCTCATCCTCGGAGGGGAGCATGCCGTAGATCAGCAGGTAGGCGGTCTCGAGGAAGCTCGACTGCTCCGCCAGCTGCTCGATCGGGTATCCGCGGTAGCGCAGGATGCCTGCCTCACCGTCGATGTAGGTGATCGACGACGTGCACGCCGCGGTGTTCATGAAGCCGTGGTCAAGGGTCACATGACCGGTGGTCTTCAGCAGCGGGCCGATGTTGATACCCGACTCACCGACGGTCGAGTCGACCTCGGGGAGTGCCAGGTCGCCGTCGGGGTACTGCAGGCTGTAGTCAGACACAAGAAACCTCCTGCGAGGAGCCTACCCACACCGTCGGGGGCTCACTCCCCTCGATCCCCGTCCGACGGCGTGACTCCCCTCACGCCAGGCGGCGCGGAACCTCGGCGACCTGCTCATCGGTGGCGGTGAGGGCCATCCGGACGTGCCGGGCGCCCGCGGGGCCGTAGAAGTCACCGGGAGTGACGACGATGCCGCGTTCGGCGAACCACCGCACCGTGTCCCAGCAGGGCTCGTCACGGGTGATCCACAGGTACAGGCCCGCCTCGCTGTGATCGATCCGGAAGCCGCTCTCCACGACAGCGGCAGCGAGGATCTCGCGCCGCCGGCGATACCGCTCCTTCTGCTCGGCCACATGCTCGTCGTCATCGAGGGCTGCGACGGCAGCCGCCTGGATCGGCGACGGCACCATCATCCCGGAGTGCTTGCGCACCAGCAGGATGTCCCGGATAAGGGTCTCGTCGCCGGCGAGGAATCCGAAGCGGTAGCCGGCGAGGTTCGATCGCTTCGACAGCGAGTGCAGGGCCAGCAGCCGGTCCAGCGACCCGCCGTTGACGGCCGGATCGAGCAGCGAGACAGGTGCAGCATCCCAGCCGAGCTCGACGTAGCACTCGTCCGACGCCACGACGGTGTCGGTGCTGCGCGCCCACGCGACGATTTCCGCCAGACGCTCCGCCGAGGCGACGGCACCGGTCGGGTTGCCCGGCGAGTTCAGCCAGACGAGGTCGACGTCATCGACCTCCTCCGGTTGATCCGTGGCGATGACCTCGGCGCCCGCGAGGACACCGCCCACCGCATAGGTCGGGTACGCGACCTCGGGGATGACGATCCGCGACCCCGGTCCGAGGCCCATCAGCCTCGGGAGCCCGGCGACCATCTCCTTGCTGCCGATCGTCGGGATCACTCCCGAGATCGGGACATCGCCACCGAGAGTGCGTCGGATCCATCCCGCACAGGCCGCCCGGGTCTCCTCCCGGCCCGCCGTGGTCGGGTAGCCGGGGGCGTCGCTGGCCGCCCTCAGGGCGGACTGCACGACCTCAGGGGTGGGGTCGACGGGCGTGCCGACCGACAGGTCGACGGCCCCCTGGGGATGCTGGCGGGCGAGATCAGCCAGCGGGGCCAGCGTGTCCCACGGGAAGTCGGGGAGCGCGCTGGTGCGGTGCGTGCTCAGTGGTCGTGCTCCTGCGGCGGCACACCGGCCAGCAGCGGGGCGTCGAAGTCCTGAGCGCCGAGCTTGGCGGCGCCGCCCGGGGAGCCGAGGTCGGCGAAGAACTCTGCGTTCGCGGCGGTGTAGTCACTCCACTCCGCGGGGACGTCGTCCTCGTAGTAGATGGCCTCGACCGGGCAGACCGGCTCGCAGGCGCCGCAGTCGACGCACTCGTCGGGCTGGATGTACAGCATCCGATCGCCCTCGTAGATGCAGTCGACAGGGCACTCCTCGATGCAGGCCTTGTCCTTCAGGTCCACACAGGGAAATGCGATGACGTAGGTCACCTTGTCCTCCGGTTCGTCTGCCCTCAGGTGGGGACGGGATGCTCGTACCGGCCACAACCTACACAAAGACCCGGCAGGAGTCGCTGCGACCCGTCCGTTGAGTGGCGCGTTGTGCACGTCCCGCGCAGGCGAGTCGCGTGGACGACACGCCATTCGCCGAGCGGCTCAGTTCGAGAACTCGTTGGGATCGCCGGAGTCGGCCTGGTCATTCTTCTTGCTGGGCTTGGCCGATGCGCTCTCCTTGGGCTTGTCGGCCTTGGGCTTGTCGGCCTTGGGCTTGTCCGACGCCTCCGGAGACGGCGAGGCATCCGGATCGAACTCGCCGTTCGCATCCGCCTGCTGCTCCTG
>JAUHZW010000276.1 GCA_030425745.1 Actinomycetes bacterium | reverse complement strand
TGGTGTCGGCCATGAGATGGCCGCGCACGCGGTAGGCGTGGATGATCTCCTGCACGCGGACGGTCTTCGACAGGTCGGTCTCGTGGCTGGCCGAGACGTCGGAGGCCCACTGGATGGGCTCGTAGGGGATCCGCAGCGAGTGGAAGATGTCGTCGTAGAAGTCGTCCTCGCCGAGCAGCAGCTGGTGGATGCGGCGCAGGAACTCCCCGGACTGCGCGCCCTGGATGATGCGGTGGTCGTAGGTGCTCGTCAGGGTCATGATCTTGGAGACGGCGTTGCGGACGATCGCCTCCTCCGAGGCGCCCTGCCACTGCGCCGGGTACTCCATGGCGCCGACGCCGATGATGCAGCCCTGACCCTCCATCAGGCGCGCGACGGACAGCTGCGTGCCGATCGTCCCCGGATTCGTCAGAGAGATCGTCGTGCCGAGGAAGTCCGAGACCTGGAGCTTGCCGTTGCGGGCCTTGCGGACGAGATCCTCGTACGTCGCCCAGAAGGTGGCGAAGTCCATGTCCTGCGCACCCTTGATGCTGGGCACGAGCAGCTGACGGGTGCCGTCCTTCTTCGCGAGGTCGATCGCCAGGCCGAGGTTGACGTCGCTGTTGGTGACAACGGCCGGCTTGCCGTCGACCTCGACGAAGGAGTTGTTCATCGCCGGGACATCGGCCAGGGCGCGGACCACCGCGTAGCCGATCAGGTGCGTGAACGAGACCTTGCCGCCGCGGCCGCGGGCGAGGTGGTTGTTGATGACGGTGCGGTTGTCGATGAGCAGCTTGGCCGGCACAGCGCGCACGCTCGTGGCGGTGGGGACGGAGAGGCTGGCCTCCATGTTGTCGACCACGCGCGCGGCCGGACCCTTCAGGACCTTGGCATCGACAGGTGCCTCCGCCGGAGAAGCGGGGGCCTTGTCCTTGGGTGCCGCTGTCGTGACCGTGGCCGGCTTCGCCGGCGCGTCCTTCGGAGCAGCGGTGGTGGCCTGGGCGGTGGTGTGGGCGGCTGGGGAGAACTCGGAGGGGGTGTAGCCCTCGAAGAACTCCCACCAGGCGGGATCGACGGACGAGCGGTCTGCGAGGAACTGCTCGTAGATCTCGTCGACGAGCCATTCATTGGGGCCGAAGCCCACCATCCGGTCTTCGGGCGACTCCGTGGCCACTGTGGTCCTCTCGCGGTCCTGGCGCTGGTGGCACCCGTGGCAGGGCGCCTTGAGAGGCAATCGTAGTGGCCGGACCCTAGGCCTTGGCAGGCGCGGGTTCCGCCCCTTGGACCTCCGCGCTGATCTCCTCGAGGGTGCGGCCGGTGGTCTCGGGCACCTTGGTCTTCACGAACACGATCGACATCACCGCGAAGGCGGTGAAGATGCCGTAGGCGACCGAGAGGCTCATCTCCGCCAGCGGCGGGAAGGCCGTGGAGACCATGAAGTTGGCGATCCACTGGGCGGCTGCTGCGACCGCCAGGGCGGCGGCTCGGATCCGGTTCGGGAACATCTCGCCGAGGAGCACCCAGACGACCGGGCCCCACGACATGCCGAAGAACACGACGTAGAGGTTGAAGGCGACGACCGCGAGGGTCGCCATGCCGCCCGTGAGCGACGGCTCGGTGCCTCCGGAGCCGTCGGACACCTGCGTGGCGGTGCCGAACAGCAGGGTGAGCGCCCCGAGCATGACGACCATCCCGGAGGAGCCGATGAGCAGCAGTCGCTTGCGGCCGATCCGGTCGATGAGGGCGATGGCGACGAGCGTGGTCGCCACGTTGACCGCGTTCGTGATCATGGAGGTCAGGAAGGCCTGATCCTCGCCGAAGCCGACCGACTCCCAGATGAGGTTGGAGTAGTAGAAGACGGCGTTGATGCCGACGAACTGCTGGAAGGCGCTGAGCAGGATGCCGACCCACACGATCGGCAGCAGGCCGAAGCGGCGACCGCGCAGGTCGGCGAGGGTGCCCTTGTGCTCGCCGTCGAGGCTCGCCTGGATCTCCTTGACCTTCTCGCTCTGGTCGGTGGTGAAGACCGAGTCGAGGACCTTGCGGGCCTCGTCGAGCTTGCCGACCTCGACCAGATAGCGGGGGGACTCCGGGATCCGCAGGGCGAGCAGGAAGTAGACCGTGGCCGGGATGAGCATGATCAGGAACATCCACTGCCAGGCCTCCAGGCCCAGCAGCCACGAGGCTGTGGACGAGCCGGCGGCGTTGACGATCAGGTAGTTGGTGACGCCGGTGGCGAAGATGCCGAGCACGATCGCCAGCTGCTGCAGGGAGCCCAGCCGGCCGCGCAGCTGGGCCGGGGCGATCTCCGCGATGTACATCGGTGCCACGACGCTCGCCACACCGATGCCCGCGCCCCCGACGAGCCGCCACGCCATGAGCACCTCGACGTTGGGCGGGAAGGCGGTGCCGACGGCCGAGACCGCGAACAGGATCGCCGCGATGAGCATCACCCGGCGGCGTCCGTAGGCATCGGCCAGGCGTCCGGCGAACCAGGCGCCGATGGCCGAGCCGATCAGGGCGATCGAGACGACGAGGGCCATGACCCCCGAGCTGAGCCCGAACTTCGCGGCGATGGCCGTGTTGGCCCCGTTGATGACGGCGGAGTCGAACCCGAAGAGGAACCCGCCGAGGGCTGCCGTGCTGGCCAGCCCCACCACCCGGCCGGTGCGGTAGCCCTCCGACGGCCCGGAGGCCGCCATGACCGGAGCGCCGTGCGCCATCTGTCGATTCCTCCCCTGAGCCGGATCCTGACGGCGCGAGCATCTCGAGCCGAACCCACCGAATCGAACCTCAGACCGGGCGTGGATGTGCGATCTTGCCCACATTCGGTCCTCGTGAGCCGATCTGTGTGCGGATGACCGTACATTGTCGAGAGTCGCGTTTGGGCGGACCCGGGGGTCCGACTTACCATGCTCAGGTGCT
>JAUHZW010000275.1 GCA_030425745.1 Actinomycetes bacterium | reverse complement strand
GGTGCGCTGGCAGGAGGCACGGGGGACGCCCGAGTCGGCTGCCCAAGGCGTCCTTCGGGGGCTCACGACGACGGCCCTTCTCTGGGTCCCCCTGTGGATCTTGGCCCAGAGCGGCCTGTGGCCCGTCAACCAGCCGGGACCCGTGCCGGCGACCGCGCTCTGGGTGGTCGCGGGGTCATGGCTCCTCCTTCTCGTGACTCACCTCCGGACGCTGCCCGCGCGGTGGCCTGTTCGCCTGACCGTCGGGTCTCTGGTCATTGCGGCGATCTCCGTCAACCTCGGACAACTGCAACTCGACGTCCCGGACACGGGTCTTGTCGCGGAGATGGCCGCACTGACCTCTGGAATCGCCGGTCTGCTGCTGCCCTGGCGTTGGGGCGTCGGATGGGCGTTCGTCATGGTGCTGCCGCTGGTGCGGGACGGACTCACGGTCGGCGGCCCGATCGGGGGCCTGACCGTTCAGATCACCTACGTCCTGACGGTGGGTCTGGCGGCAACAGCGGTGCGACAGGCCCTGGTGCGCAGCGCGGAGGCTGCGGATGTCGCCGCGCGAGCGGCCTTCGCCGCAGAGGATCAAAGGGATACGTCCGAGCAGATGGAGCGCTTCCTGCAGGACACCGAACGGCGTCTCCACGAGACGGCTCTAAACACGTTGGTATCGATCGCGAGAGGGGGCGCTCCGGGTGCCGAGAGCCTGCGGGAGAGGTGTGTGGAGTCGGCCCGCATGCTGACTGCCCTGGCCAGCGGCACGCGGTGGAGCTCCGATGACGGGACCAGCGGAGATCTCGCCTCCGATGTGGAGCACTGGATCCAGGATCTGCGCGGCGCGGGCGTGACGGTGGCGTGGGACGTCCCCGACATCTCCGGACTGCCGACGGACGTCTACATCGCTGTGCGGACCGCCGTCGTCGAGGCGCTGAGCAATGCCCGTCGTCATGCCGAGGCGCGATCCGTCCGCGTGGTCGGGGACTGGTCCGGTGCCGGTGATGCGGGGGCTCTGCGGATCGTGGTGGAGGACGACGGTGTGGGTTTCGTCCCCTCGACTCCCCGCGGTCGGTTCGGCGTCGCCGAGGCCATTGTGGCTCCCATGGCAGAGGTGGGCGGGACGGCGGTGGTCGAGAGTGACGACGGAGACGGAACCCGGGTCACCCTGCGCTGGCAGTCAGGCGAGTCCCCGCGAGCATCGTCGCCGGTGAGCCCGGCGGCCCTGGCGGTTCCGCTGCTCATCTCTGTCAGCGCCTATCTCCTGACCATGGTCGTCGTGACGTGGCCCAGCTTCGACCGTCCGGGACTCAATGCCCTCGCCGTCGTGCTCTATGCGGGTGGTGTCACGGGGGTGATGCTGCTGACCACTCGAGGAAGGCTGTCCTGGCCGGTGGTCATCGGCCTCGCGGCTCTCGGCTGGGTCGTCTACACCCTGCAGACCATGGCAGCGGGCTTCGAGACCTTTCCCGAGTGGTCGTCATCCGCCGTCGCGGTGCTCTTCATGGTTGCCGCAGCCACGGGACCACGGTGGGCATGGCTTGTCCTGGTGGGGGTCTGGCTGGCCTTCCAGGGTGATCCCCTGCACGAGGTCACCCAACCCGGTACCGCCATGATCCTCGTCGGTGCGCTTCTGGGTCGGAGCACGCGCCGCACTGCGGCGCGTGCAGCGGCGATGCAGCGGGATCGAGCGGACGCGGCCTCAGCACGTGATGCCAGTCGCGCCCGTCTGGAGCGTATGAGCATCCGATATGGGGCGCTGGCGCTGTCCACAGCGCCGGGCTTCCTGCGCGATCTGGCGGACGGCGCGCTCAGCCCGGAGTCGGACGAGGTGCGGGCACGGGCAGTGCGTGAGGAGAACTTCATCCGGTCGATCATCAGGATCGATCCGGGCCTCGATCCCCTTCACACGATGGCGGCCGCGCTGTCCGGGCATGCCTACCGGCGAGAGGTCCTCCTGGATGTTGACCTCGCGGCTGCTCCCTCGGAAGGGGTTCCCGTGGCGGAAGGCTTCGTCGTGTCCTGCGCGTGGGCACTGGATAATGCTCAACCGACGCGCATCGTCGACGGTCACCCGGTCGGGACGACGGCGCGGCTGAGTTCTCGTCAGGAAGGGGAGGCCGTCGTGGCCAGGATGCTCGCACCCATCCCCACCGATGTGGATCCCGCTGCTGTGCCTGGCCACGGCGTCCTGCTCGACCCTGACGATCCTGCCGGGTCCGTGTACCTGTGGGAGGACGAACTGGCCACAGGCGTCGTGACGCCGGGGAAGGTGTCACCATGAACGAGGCGAGGCAGTTGGCCATCGTCGATGACCATGAGCTCGTCCGGGAGGGGCTGCGAGCCCTACTGGAGTCCCGAGGCATGACGGAATGGGCCATCGCCTACGTCGGGGACTCTGTCGAGGATGCCCTGTCGTGTCGTCTCGACTGTGTTCTCCTGGACGTCGAACTCGGTCCTGATCAGCCCGATGTCGCCGTCAACTGTCGGACGATCCGGGAGGCGGGCGCCGACGTGCGGTTCGAGACCGAGGCGGAGCCGGTGTTCGGCACCGACGGTGCGGTCACCGGCGTCCAGGTCGGTGCCGACACGATCGACGCCGATCTCGTCGTCGCCGCGACCGGCGCACCCGGCAAGGTCGCTCGCATGCTCGGTGCCGAGCGCGATCCGAACGAGCCGTACGGTCTGGCGATCCGCTCGTACGTCGAGAGCCCGCGGCACGACGACGCCATGATCGAGGCGTGCCTGACGATCAAGGACGAGCACGGCACCTGGGTGCCTGGCTACGGCTGGATGTTCCCGTGCGGCGACGGCACCGTCAACATCGGCGTCGGCGCCCTGTCGACCATGAAGGGGTTCAAGAAGCTGAACCTCAACACGATGATCGACTCGTACCGGCGTGTCGTCGAGCCGGAGTGGGAGCTCGG
>JAUHZW010000274.1 GCA_030425745.1 Actinomycetes bacterium | reverse complement strand
CTGCTCGGTGAGCGCGATCTCGGCGCGGTGCGTGATGCGCGACCGCCGAGGCTTGAAGGTGCGGATGCCCGGCCGCAGCACCGCAGAGTGGGGCATTCCGCCGGACAGGTCAGGCTCGGCGGCGTCCGGATGGTCGGTCACGCATCGACCCGGAGGCGCAGCGGCGCGTTCACGCGATGCCGGCGATCGTGCTCGATGCGCCACGCCGAGCCCACGCCGCGGGATCGGAACTCCCACGTGCCGTCCTCGCCCGGTCCCTCGGACATCAGCGCGGTGTCCTCATCGATGCCGACGACGACCGTGTCGGGCGAGATCAGCGGGCGCATCACGGTGTCCGGGATGAAGCGGCTGTACTTGTCGAAGTGCGGGAGCACCCGCAGGTCGGGCACGACTCCGAGGCCGTCGGTGCCGCCTTTGCGGGGGTGGCGGATCTCCGGGACGTACCCGCCGAGGGACATGGCTCCGGCACTGCATCCGGCCAGCGAAGCGCCGCCCCGCCATGCGGCCAGGATCGCCTCCCACACCCGCGTGCCGCGCAGCGTGCGCGCGAGGTGGCGTGGGCTGCCGCCGGACAGGTAGACGAGCCCCGCCCCGGCGATGGCCTCGACGTGATCGTCATCATCGGCCTCGGCGCGGGTGCGGACGTCCACGATGACCTGCTCGGCATCGAGCCGCGCAGCGGCCTCGGCACCGAGGCGATGCCACTTGGCCAGCACGGCATCGCCCTCGGGAGCGGCTGCCGTGGCCAACTGCACATAGCGCCGGGGGCGCCCTTCGAGCAGCCAGGCCTCGATGTCATGCATGACGGGCAGGTACTCGCCGCTGCCCACGAGGGCGATGCGCCCGGGCGTGATGTCCGCTGCCACAGGAGGAGGTTAGCGAGGGTCAGTCGGAGTGCCGGTTCAGCCAGTGCTCGCGGCGGGGCAGGTGCGGTCCCCAGACGACACCCGCGACGACGGCGACCAGATGCAGCGCGACGCCGAACACCACGACCGCGGCGACCCCCCAGTGCAGCAGCCAGCCGCTGAGCGCGGTCACGATGGCGAAGCCGGTGATGCGCAGCGTCGCCGAGGTGGTGAACACCTGTCCGTGGACGTGGGCGGGCGCCTCCCTGACGCGCACCCGGAACATCGCCGAGACGCCCGGTGGCTCCGCAGCACCCATGACGAACGCGCCGATCAGGACACCCCACGGTGCGGGCGAGGCGCCGAACAGGAGCAGCGCGCCCCCGGAGATGATCGTGCTCACGATCACCGCCCGGTCGGGGCGGACGACGGGCCGGTGGGTGAACCACAGCGCCGACAGGGCGCCCCCGACCGCGAAGGCGCCGATGATCAGCCCCGCATAGCCCAGCCCGTCGAATCGGCTCTCGGCCACGACCGGGGCCAGCACGAAGAAGCTGGCCTGCGCGGCGAATCCCAGAACGGTGATGATGGTCGTCCGCCGCAGGGCCGGGACGGAGAACAGTGCGCGCAGTCCCTCGCGGATGTCGTCACGGAGGCGGGCGACCCGCTGCTCGGCAGAGCGACGGGGGAGGGGGACGAGCGGAAGGGCGGCGATCGCGATCAGCGCCAAGGCGGCGGTGAGCCACAGGGGTGCGGCTGCTCCGATGACGACGAGCGCTGCGGCTGCGGGCGGGGCCAGCACGGCGGCGATGCTGTAGGTCGCGGCATCGGCCGAGTAGCCGCGAGCCATGCGTGACGGCGGCAGCAGGGTGGGCAGCTGAGCACTCCACCCACCGGACAGGGCGGGATGTGCAAGTCCGGCGACGGCTGCGAGGAGCAGCAGGACGATCAGGGGCCCGACGTCCAGGGCCAGAGCCAGCCCAGACAGCCCGGCCGCCATCGCGACGAGCGCCACCGCGAACACGCGTCGCGGATGGACGGCCCGATCGATGACGAGGCCGGTGAGCGGTCCGCCCACCGCGGCGGCCGCCGTCATGGCGGCCACGACGTAGGAGGCCTCGCTCGCGCTGCCGCGGGCCGCGACGAGGGCCACGAGGATCGCGGGACCGGCGGCCTTCAGGGCCGCACGGGCAAGGGTGCCGGCGGCCAGGTATCCGAGGAAGCCCCGGCCGCTCGGGGCGGTCGCGTCGGTGTCAGCCGCGGCCGGACTACTGCTCAGCGGATTCCTCGGGGTGCGCTGCGTCGTAGTACTCGCAGAACGCCGCGTAGGCGCGTGGTCCGTAGACGGTGCCGGGGCCGCCGGCCATCAGGAAGGTGATGCCGATCGTCTCGGCAGCCTCCTCCTTGGAAGCGCCGGCCTTCACCGCCCCACGGGCATGCGAGGCGATGCAGCCGTCGCAGCGCGAGGAGACCGCGATCGCCAGGGCGATGAGCTCCTTGTACTTCACATCCAGGGCACCGTCGCCCAGAGCCGCTCCGTGGAGACCGGCGTAGGCCTTGTAGACATCGGGGATCGCCTTGCGCAGATCGCGCCCGAGGGGAACGAGCTCTTCGAGGACTTCCTTGCCATGCGAATGCGTCATGTCCCGCACGATACCCCCCGGGGTAGGGGGGTATCCTGTCGGCATGGACATGGACCCGACCGTCACCCGCGACATCGTCATGCGTCTCAAGCGCGCCCGTGGGCAGCTCGACGGGGTCATCAACATGATCGAGGACGAGCGCAGCTGCGGCGACGTCGTGACCCAACTGGCGGCCGTGTCGAAGGCCCTGGACCGAGCCGGCTTCAAGGTCGTCGCCAACGGTCTGCAGCAGTGCTGGGAGCAGGGCGAGGACGCCCCGCTCACGCAGGAGGAGCTGGAGAAGCTCTTCCTGTCGCTGGCGTAGCCTGCACCCATGGCCCAGCAGACCTTCCAGGTGTCCGGCATGACCTGCGATCACTGCGTCCACGCGGTGACCGAGGAGATCAGCGCCATCGGGGGAGTCAACGCCGTGTCCATCGACCTGCACGCCGGCGGGGTCTCGCCGG
>JAUHZW010000273.1 GCA_030425745.1 Actinomycetes bacterium | reverse complement strand
TCCGCTGGCGTACCTGGAGTCGGCGTGGCGTCGGTACGGCGATGTCGTGCAGTTCCCCATCCCGATGCCGCCGAGCTACCTCGTCAACGATCCCGAGGCGGTGCGCCGGGTCCTGGTGACGAACAGTCGGGGATACGGCAAGCGCACCATCCAGTACCGATCGCTGAGCCTCGTCACCGGCGAGGGCCTCCTCGTCGCCGACACCGATGCATGGCGGCGTCAGCGGCCGCTGGTGCAGCCGGCCTTCCACCACGAGACCCTTGACCAGATCGTCTCGCACGTCGACACCGCCGTGCAGCGGCTGACGCGCGACTGGCAGGCCCTCCCCGACGGAGCGGTGATCGATGTCGACACCGCGATGATGACCACGGCCCTCGAGATCGTCGGCCACGCCCTGTTCGGCACCGACCTGTCCGCGGACGCTGAGCGGCTCGCCGAGGCGACCCTCACGGCCCTGGAGGTCGTGGTCGCCCGGGCCCGTGTTCCGATCACCCCACCGTCGTGGGTGCCGACCCCGGCCAATCGCCGCCTGCAGGGTGCTGTCCGTGAGCTGGATGCCGCTGTGGCGCGGATGATCAGCGAACGACGCCGGCAGAAGCAGGAGACTCCGCAGGACATGCTCGACCTGCTGCTTGCCGCTCGCGACGATGAGGGACGCGGCCTGACGCCGGTCGAGGTGCGCGACCAGATCGTCACCTTCATCGTCGCCGGGCACGAGACCGTGGCCAGTGCCCTGAGCTGGGCCTGGGCTCTGCTCGCCGAGTACCCGGATGTCCAGCGTGCTCTCCAGCAGGAGTCCGACGACGTCCTCGCCGGCCGCGCCCCGACCTTTGCCGACTACGCGAGTCTTCCCTACGCGCGAGCCGTCCTCGACGAGGTCATGCGCCTCTACCCGCCGGCATGGCTGGTGACCCGCCGATCCCTCGCCCCGGATGTGCTCGGCGGCCGTGACATCCCCGAGGGGGCGATCCTCATCCTCAGCCCGTGGCTCCTGCACCGGCATCCCGACGTGTGGCGCGACCCCGAGCGCTTTGATCCCACGCGCTTCCTGGACGGGTCGGCGGACCGCACGGCCTTCATCCCGTTCGGGGCCGGCCCGCGTCAGTGCATCGGGCGCGACTTCGCCTACGTCGAGGGCGTGCTGATCCTGGCCGCCCTGGCGGGCCGCTTCGACATGGCCTTCCCTGAGGGTGGGCGGCGGCCGAAGGCCGACCCGCTGGTGACCGTCCGGCCCGTCGGGGGAGTACCGCTGCGGGTGACGTCTCGCGGGTGAGTGACTACTGCGAGATGTAGTCGACCAGGGCCGCCTTCTCGTCCTCGAGTTCTCCGAGCCTGGTCTTGACGACGTCGCCGATGCTGACGATGCCGATGAGCGCCCCGCTCTCATCGGTCACCGGGATGTGGCGGAAGCGACGCTCGGTCATGATGGCCATGAGCTCGTCGGCGTGGGTGTCCGCGGGAGCGGTGAAGACCTGCGAGGTCATGATCGCTGACACGGGACTGTCGAGCGCCGCCGAGCCGCGGGCGAGGGCCTTGACGACGTCGCGCTCGGACACGATGCCGGTGATGGTGCGGCCATCGGTCGACACCACCAGGGCGCCGACCTTGTTGTCGGTCAGGGCTGCAGTGAGCTCTGCGACGGTGGCGTCCGGTGCGATGGTCGCGACGAAGTCACCCTTGGTGGACAGGATCGAGGACAGCAACATGGGGCACCTCCACGGTCGACGTTGTGACCATGGTCACAGGCGATGCCCGATTTGTCAGCCGATCACTCAGGGTGTTGCCGGATCCTGACCGGACAAGACCGACAGCACGGAGCTGTGCAGACGTCCGTTGGTGGTGACGGCCGACCCGCCGCCCAGCGCCGACCCGCCGTCGTAGGCCGTGATCCGCCCACCGGCCTCCTCGATGATCGGGATGAGCGCGGCCATGTCGTAGGTCTCGAGCTGCGGCTCGGCGGCGATGTCGACGACCCCCTCGGCCACCATCATGTGCGACCAGAAGTCGCCGTACGCCCGCTGACGCCAGGTGTCGTGAAGCAGCACGTCGAGCCCCTCGGCGGCCCCGCGCTCCGACCAACCGACCGGATCGGAGAAGGAGAACGACGCGTCCGCCAGGGTGCCGACCCCGCTGACGCGCAGCCGCCGGGGCTCGGGTCGATGCGGCTCGCTGGACCATGCGCCCTCACCCCGGGCGGCCCACCACCGCCGGCCGAGTGCCGGGGCTGAGACCACGCCGACGATGACCTCGTCGCCGTCCATGAGCCCGATCAGGGTCGACCACACGGGCACTCCCCGCACGTAGTTCTTGGTGCCGTCGATCGGGTCGAGGATCCAGCGGCGACGCCCCGTACCCTCGATGCCGTACTCCTCGCCGAGGATGGAGTCGTCCGGGCGCGCCTCGCCCAGCGCCGTGCGCAGGGCCTGCTCCACGGCTCGATCGGCCTCGCTGACCGGAGTGAAGTCGGGCTTGGTCTCGACGACGAGATCGGCGGCGCGGAACCGCGACAGGCTGAGCTCATCAGCGAGGTCCGCGAGGGTGAGGGCGAGCGCGAGATCGTCGTTCACGGGGTGAACCTATCGTCCACTCCGCTGCTCGAGTCGTCCTGTGGGCCGTGATGCCCCGTGACCCGTGTCGCGTCGTGATCGGTGTCGATCATGTCCATTACCGTGAAGGGTATGGACTCCATCGCCGGCCTCCCCCTGCACCCGCTGATCGTCCACGCCGCCGTCGTGCTCGTGCCTTTCACCGCCGTCGGCGCGATCCTCATGGCCCTCTGGCCGCGGTTCTCGCGGAGGTTCGGCGTCCTGATCGTCATCGTCGGTGTCATCGGTGCGCTGTCCGCCTGGCTTGCCCGCGTGACCGGCGGCACGCTCGCCGAGACCGTGACGGTCACAGCCGAGCACAGTGAGTGGGGCCATCGGATGCCCCTCGCGGCGATC
>JAUHZW010000272.1 GCA_030425745.1 Actinomycetes bacterium | reverse complement strand
GGCGCTGACGACGATCAACTGCCGGGCGTCGCCGACGCCGGCGATCTGATCCGGGGCCACGGGGGCAGCCGAGGCGGGGGCCATCGGCAGGCCGATGAACAGCAGCAGGGTCGCGATCAGGGTCGCGCCGACGCGTGAGTGGGGGAAGGTCACCGCTCCACGGTACGTCGTTGTTCGAAGTCCGCCACACAGCGACGCGTTGACCACACAGCGACGCCCCCCGCACGGCAGCACAGGGGGCGTCGAGTCGGTGGGGCTTACTGCACGAGCGGAAGCCCAGCGCCCTGCCAGCCGGTGGTGCCGGACTCCAGTTCGTAGATGCCGGTGATGCCGTTGTCGGCCATCGCTGCGACCGCCGGCTGCGAGCGATTGCCGCTGCGGCAGTAGACGGCGTAGGTGCCGGCCGGATCCAGAGTGCTGATCTGCTCGAGGAAGTCCGGGCCCTCGACGTTGAAGTTGATGGCGCCTTCGATGTGGCCCTCGGCGAACTCCTGCGGGGAACGCACGTCGATGATCTGGATGCCCGGGCTCGAGACGACCTCGGCGAACGTGGCCGCGTCGACGCGCTCGGGGGAGGCGGGAGCCTCGACGGCGATGCCCGGCCCCTGAGCAGAGGTGGTCTCCGCTTCAGTGTCGGAGGAACAGCCGGCGAGACCGATGCTGACAGTGGCGAGGGCGGCGACGCTGGCCGCAATGAGGCGCTTCTGCATACCCCCTAGGGTATCACGTGCTCACCAGTCCATATGCAGGCGTCATTCCCGCGGTCGGGTGCGACGCTGCCGTATGGAATCACTCGGTATCGCGCCGGTGCAGGGCTGCCAGCCGCTCGTTGTAGGCCTTGAGCTCGGCGTCCTCGTCACGGTCGGCCTGCCGGTCACTGCGCTTGGCCTCGCGATCGTCGCTGCGCGACCACTGCACCGCGATGGCGATGAGCACGATCAGCGTCGGGATCTCTGACACGCTCCAGGCGACCTGACCGCCGTTGAGGCTGTCGCGCAGCGGGTCGGCGATCCAGTCGGGCTGGACGATGCCGTACCACTCCGCGGCGAGGGGTTCACTGCCCATCATGAGCGCGACGGCGAAGAAGCCGTGCACGGCCAGCGCCAGCAGCAGAAGAATCAGCCGACCCCAGTAGGGCAGCGGCTTCGGCCGGGGATCGATGCCGATGAGCACCCAGTAGAAGAGGTAGCCGGACGCGATGAAGTGCACCTGCATGAACACGTGCCCCACATGGCTGCCCATCAGCCAGCCGAAGGCCGGCGTGAAGTACAGCCCATACAGGCCGATCACGTAGACGACGAAGACGTAGAACGGATTCGTCAGGATCCGCGTGATCCAGCTGTGCAGGAACCAGACCAGCCACTCGCGCGGCCCGCGCTCGTTGCCCACCGCGGGCTTCAGCGCTCTGAGCGCCAGGGTCGCCGGTGCGCCGAGTACGAGCAGGATCGGTGCGAGCATCGTCATCGTCATGTGCTGCACCATGTGCAGGCCGACGGACACCTGCGCGTACACGGCGATGCCGGCGTTGGTCGTCCACATGACGACGAGCACTCCGGCGAGCCACGAGGCGGTGCGCAGCCACGGCCACCGGTCACCGCGACGGACGAGGCGTACGACGCCCGCGATGTAGAGCGCGCCGGCCACCAGACACACGGCGAAGAACAGCGGGTCGAAGGAGAACGTCAGACTCACATTCGCGAACGTCGGAGCAGGCGGGTATGCGAAGCCCAGAAGGCTCTCGCCGTAGCTGTCGAGCAACACCTCGACGCGCGGTGTGGGGCTTGAGGCGAGAGCAACGCCCAGCCCGACGGCGATGGCCATGATCATCAGCTCGACAGCCGCAACACGCGCGAACACCGAGCCGCGCGAGGAACGTCCGAGACTGCCGATGATGCGCGCGCGCATGATCCAGCCGATGATCCCGAGCCCGACGATGAGCGCGGCCTTGACGATGACGGTCTGGCCATAGCCCGTCGTGATGAGCTGACCGGCATTGTCCAGCCGCGTGTAGGCGTTGCCGACGCCGCTCACGGCCAGAAGGACGATCGAGATCAGGGCGATCGTGGAGAAGCGCCGGACCGCGCGTTCGAGCGGCATGCTCCTGCGCGCAGCATGGATCGCCAGAGCCAGCAGGCCACCGATCCACAGCACGGCCGCGACGACGTGCGCGACGCCTGCGGTGGTGGCCAGGGCATGGTCGCCGAGTCCTGCCGAATGTCCGGCCAGGGCAGGAAGCGACGCCGCTGCGACGGCGACGAGCAGCCATGCGGCGGAGGCGCCTGTGGTCGCCGTGACGAGCGCGCCCACGGCGACGACGAACGCGAGGATCGCCATGAACAGCAGCGCCCGGGTGGTCGGGATCTCGTTGGCGTAGGTGGACACGATGTCCGGCGTCGCCGCTTTGGCGAGGGTCAGACCGAGCACGTACGCGAGCTCGAAGAACATCTGCAGCAGCGAGAGCACCGCCCAGACCAAGGCCGCCGCGGTGGCCAGACGCAGGTCGGTGCGTCCCTGCCGGGACACCACACCGTCACGGGACGAGGGGGCCAGAAACGTCGCGGACAGCAGCCAGCCGATCGTGGCGATGGCGGCAAGGGTGGACAGCGCACGGAGGATGGGTGATCCCCAGCCGACCAACGGGCCCGGGTCGGGCAGGCCGGGCTCGGCCGGCACGTAGTTGCCCTCGGCCACGACGAGTCCGAACGCCGTGGTCACGACGGTGAGGGCGACGAGCAGGGCAGCGATGGTGCCGAGGACGGGCAGGGCCACCGGCCGGGCCACGGAACGCGTCGGCCGCGGAGTGTGGGACGGCGCTGCATTGCTCACGATGCGAGCGTACGACTCGCCTTCTCCTTGGAGGGTCGCTGGTCCCACCACCAGCCGATCGGCTCCGCGTACTTGGCCAGCAGCGGCCCGAGCGTGGCGGTGATGATCACGTAGGCGGC
>JAUHZW010000271.1 GCA_030425745.1 Actinomycetes bacterium | reverse complement strand
TTGAGATCGACGAAGGTGCGGAACTGATCGGCCACCCAGGCGAGGGTGACCTCCTCCTCGCCGCGCCGGTTCTCGAGCTCCTCGATGCCGCGGTCGGTGAAGTACATGGGTGCTCCTGCTGATCTCTAGCGGAACGCCTGCTCGACGACGGCCTTCTGCTCGGCCTCGTGCCGCTGGTGCGTGCCGCAGGCGGGCGAAGAGGACGAGGGTCGGCTGACACCGGTGATGGGACGGTCGATGATCTCCGGGAGGTTCATCGCGATGAACGACCACGCGCCCTGGTTGGCCGGCTCCTCCTGGACCCAGACCAGTTCGGCATTGGGGTAGTTCTCCAGCGCCGGGGGCAGGGTGCGGAAGGGCAGCGGGTAGAGGCGCTCGAAGCGCAGGATCGCCACATCGGTGATGCCGTGCTTCTCGCGGTAGGCCTCGAGGTCGTAGTAGACCTTGCCAGAGCACATGAGCACCTTGCGGATCTGCGGTCCGACGTGCTCGGGATCGGTGATGAGGGGGTGGAAGTGCCCGGAGGTGAACTCCGCCTTGTTCGACACCGCCTTCTTCGCCCGCAGGAGTGACTTCGGGGTGAAGATCACCAAGGGGCGCACGATGGTGGCGTTGGCCTGCAGGCGCAGGAGGTGGAAGTAGGAGGCCGGCGTGCTCGGCATCGCGACCACCATGTTGTCCTGCGCACACATCTGCAGGAACCGCTCCGGACGGGCCGAGGAGTGGTCCGGGCCCTGGCCCTCATAGCCGTGGGGAAGCAGCAGGGTCAGCGAGGAGCGCTGGCCCCACTTCTGCTCGCCGGAGGAGATGAACTCGTCGACGATGGTCTGGGCGCCGTCGGCGAAGTCACCGAACTGGGCCTCCCACATGACGAGGGCATCGGGGCGGGCGACGCTGTAGCCGTACTCGAAGCCCATCGCGGCGAACTCGCTGAGCAGGGAGTCGTAGACGTAGAGCTTGCCGCCGTCCCGGTAGCACTGCTTCAGCGGCTTGTACTGCCAGCCATTGCTCTTGTCGACGATCACCATGTGGCGATGGCCGAAGGTGCCGCGGCGGACGTCCTGGCCGGCGAGGCGGATCGTGCGGCCCTCCATCAGGAGGCTGCCGACCGCCATGGCCTCGGCCATGCCCCAGTCGATGGCGTCCTCGGACACCATCGTGGCGCGCCGCTGCAGCTGCGGGTGCAGGCGAGGATGGACGGTGAAGTCCTCCGGCAGGGTGAGCTGTGAGGCGATGACGGTGTCGATCTGCTCCTGTGTGATGGCCGTGTCGATGTCGCCGGCCGCGGGGATCTGGGCCAGCTTGCGCTCGCCCTCGGTGACGACATCGGCCTTGGTGTCGCTGAACGAGGCCTCGTCACCGGCGCGGGACTCCTGGAAGATCCGCTCGAGCTGCTCCTGGAAGTGCCGCAGCGCGGTCTCGGCCTCCTCGAGGGTGATGTCACCGCGGCCGATGAGCGACTCCGTGTAGTGCTTCCGCACAGAGCGCTTGGCATCGATGATCTCGTACATCAGCGGCTGGGTGAGCGACGGATCGTCGGCCTCGTTGTGACCGCGGCGGCGGTAGGTGACGAGGTCGATGACGACGTCCTTGTGGAAGGTCTGCCGGAAGTCGAAGGCGAGCTCCGCGACCTTGACGACGGCCTCGGGGTCATCGCCGTTCACGTGGAAGATCGGCGCCTGGATCATGCGGGCGACATCGGTCGGGTAGACCGACGAGCGGCTGTACTGCGGGGAGGTGGTGAAGCCGACCTGGTTGTTCACGACGATGTGGAGCGTGCCGCCGGTGCGGTAGCCCTGGATCTCGGACATCTGCAGGGTCTCGGCCACGACGCCCTGACCCGCGAAGGCCGCATCACCGTGGATGAGGACGGGCAGCACGTTGAACTTGTCCTCGTGCGGCAGGCGATCCTGCTTGGCGCGGACGATGCCCTCGAGGACCGGGTTCACGGCCTCGAGGTGGGAGGGGTTCGCGGCGAGGTAGACGCGGGTCTGGCTGCCGTCGGGGGCGTCGAACACCCCGCTGGTGCCGAGGTGGTACTTCACATCGCCGGAGCCCTGGACGAGATCGTCGCCGAAGTCGCCCTCGAACTCGCGGAACACCTGCCCGTACGACTTGCCGGCGATATTGGTCAGCACGTTCAGGCGGCCGCGGTGCGGCATGCCGATCGCGACCTCCACGATGCTGTCGTGCGAGGAGCTGATGAGCACCTGGTCGAGCATCGGGATCAGGGACTCGCTGCCCTCGAGGGAGAAGCGCTTCTGCCCGACGTACTTGGTCTGGAGGAACGACTCGAGGGCCTCGGCCTCGTTGAGCTTGTGGAGGATGCGCAGCTGCTCGTCGCGGTCGACCCTCTCGTGCGGGATCTCGACGCGCTTCTGGATCCACTCGCGCTGCTCGGGATCCTGGATGTGCATGTACTCGATGCCGATGGAGCGTGTGTAGGAGTCACGGAGCACACCGAGGATCTCGCGCAGCTTCATGAGCGGCTTGCCGCCGAAGCCACCGGTGGCGAACTCGCGGTCAAGGTCCCACAGGGTCAGGCCGTGCTGAAGAACATCGAGGTCGGGGTGGGTGCGCTGCTCGTACTCCAGCGGGTTGGTGTCGGCCATGAGATGCCCGCGCACGCGGTACGCGTGGATGATCTCCTGCACGCGGACGGTCTTCGACAGGTCGGTCTCGTGGCTGGCCGAGACGTCGGACGCCCACTGGATCGGCTCGTAGGGGATCCGCAGCGAGTGGAAGATGTCGTCGTAGAAGTCGTCCTCACCCAGTAGCAGCTGGTGGATGCGACGCAGGAACTCCCCGGACTGGGCGCCCTGGATGATGCGGTGGTCGTAGGTGCTCGTCAGCGTCATGATCTTGGAGACCGCGTTGCGGACGATCGCCTCTTCCGAGGCCCCCTGCCACTGCGCCGGGTACTCCATGGCGCCGACGCCGATGATGCA
>JAUHZW010000270.1 GCA_030425745.1 Actinomycetes bacterium | reverse complement strand
CGCCGCTGCGCCTCCGGGTCGATGCGTGACCGACCATCCTGACGCCGCCGAGCCTGACCTGTCCGGCGGAATGCCCCACTCTGCGGTGCTGCGGCCGGGCATCCGCACCTTCAAGCCTCGGCGGTCGCGCATCACGCACCGCGCCGAGATCGCGCTCACCGAGCAGGCCGCGCTGCAGATCCCGTGGTCGAGCAGCCCGATCGCCCTTGATGAGGTCTGGGGTGCCGACGTCCCGGTCGTGGTCGAGATCGGATGCGGTGATGGCCGGGCCACCGTCGCGATGGCAGGCGCCGATCCGGGCACCGGGGTGTGGGCCATCGACGTCCACACGCCTGGCCTCGGGACGATGCTGGCCGACCTCGGCGCGGCCGGCATCGACAACGTGCGCGTCAGTGAAGGCGATGCGCTCGCGATCCTCGAGACGATGGTCCCCGAGCACTCTCTCGCCGGGGTGCGCAGCTACTTCCCGGATCCGTGGCCCAAGGCCCGACACCACAAGCGGCGCCTCGTGCAGCCGGCCGTCCTCGACCTCGTCCGGTCCAGACTCGGGCCCGGCGGGTTCTGGCATCTGGCGACGGACTGGCAGGAGTACGCGGATTCCATGGCCGAGTGCTTCGCCGCGGACCGCCACTGGGAAGGCGGCACGGTGAGCCGGCCAGCGGATCGCCCCGTCACCCACTACGAGGGTCGAGCGCTGCGCGAGGGCCGGCAGATCTCGGATCTGGTCTTTCACACCATTGCCTGACCCGGTCATCTAGACAGGTGCCAGAATGGCGGCATGGCCACGACCGACGCCCCGCTCACGCCCACCCGCCCGCTCGGCAGCTCCGACCTGATGGTGTCGCCCCTGTGCTTCGGCGGCAACGTCTTCGGCTGGACGGCCGACCGCGACACCTCGTTCGAGATCCTCGATGCCTACATCGGGTACGGCGGCAACTTCATCGACACGGCCGACGCGTACTCGCACTGGATTCCCGGCAACACCGGTGGCGACTCCGAGCGCATCATGGGTGAGTGGCTCTCCGCCCGTGGCGGTCGAGAGGACCTCATCATCGCCACCAAGGTCGCCAAGCTGCCGGCCCGCGCCGGCCTGGCCCCGGACAACATCCGCGCCGCGCTGAACGAGTCCCTCGAACGCCTGCAGACCGACTACATCGACCTCTACTACGCCCACGAGGACGACGAGTCAGTGCCCATGCTCGAGTGGCTGACGGCATTCGACGAACTCGTCAAGGCCGGCACCGTGAAGTACCTCGCGGCCTCGAACTTCACCCCTGAGCGGCTGGTCGAGGCGCTGGAGCTGCAGCGCGAGCATGACCTCTCGCCGTTCATCGCCATCCAGGATCTCTACAACCTCATGGAACGCGCCGAGTACGAGCGGGTCCTCGCGCCGATCGTCGCGAAGTACGAACTCGCATCCCTGCCGTACTACGCCTTGGCCAAGGGATTCCTCACCGGCAAGTACCGCCCCGGCACCACTGTCGAGAGTGCGCGCGCCAAGGGTGCCGAGGTGTACCTCGGCGAGCGCGGCGACGCGGTCATCTCCGCCCTGGATGCCATCGCGGCAGCGCATGGGGTCCCCGTCGCGGCCGTCTCGCTCGCGTGGCTGCTCACCCGGCCCGGCGTGACGGCGCCCGTGGCCAGCGGACGCACGGCCGCCCAGCTCGCCGACCTTGCACCGATGGGCTCCCTCGAACTGTCCGCAGACGAGGTCGCTGCGCTCGACGCCGCGTCCGCCTGACACCGCGTCCGCGGCCCGGCAGCGCCCGATGAGCCTGTTCATCGCGGTGCGCCCGAGTCTGGATGCCGTCGAGCATCTGCAGGATGCCCTCCACGACCTGCGTCGCCTGCCCTCCGCGGACGACGTCCGATGGACGTCGTCGGCCATGTGGCACATCACCCTCGGGTTCCTCGGCGACCCCGATGCGGCGGTGGATGAGGAGATCGTCGACCGACTCTCGGGATGGTCCGGGCGGGGAGCGATCGACGGCGCACGACTGGAGTCAGCCGGCAGGTTCGGCCGCGAGGTGCTCTGGGTGGGGCTGGCCGAGGGCCCTGCTCGGGAGGAGCTGACCGGGCTCAGCCGCGAGATCCCACCCCTGCTGCGCGGATCGGGTGCCGTCGTCGATCGCCGGACCTGGCGTCCGCACCTGACGATCGGGCGCATGCGCCGAGGATCGCCGGAGCTGTGGGCCGATGCCCTGAGCAGCTACCGGGGGCCGACGTGGTCGGTGCAGGAGATCGAGGTCGTGCGCTCGAGCGGCGGACCGCGCCCGCATCACGAGGTCGTCGGACGTATCCCGCTGGCCGCGTGATCACTGCCGCTGGGTGGAGCCCGCCCAGGCAGTCGGCGGCAGACCGGCGATGCCGGGATCAGCGATGAACGTGGCGCCACTGAGGGGCCAGCGTTCGAGAGCATCGTCGTCCATCCGGAACCGAGCGGTGGTGATCACGAGTCGATCGAGGTCCGGGCCGACGAACTCCGGGCACGTCGCGTTGGGCGCATCGACAGTGATGGTCGCGAGAGTCTGGCCGTCCGGGCTGATCCGCCGCACCTCACCGTCGCCGAAGAACGCGACCCACAGGTTGCCCTCGACATCCACCGCGAGGCCGTCGGGTGTGCCGCCGCAGTCCAGGATGACGCGTCGGTTGGTCGCGGCCCCGGAGACGCCGTCATAGTCGAAGGCGAGGATGGTGCCCGGGCGACTCTCGACGTAGTACATCGTCCCTCCGTCCACAGAGAACCCGATGCCGTTGGAGACGGAGATTCCGCTGACCACCTGACGCACGGTGCGACCCGGTCCGATGGCCCACAGCGACTCGTCGGCCTCACGCCCGTCGAGACGCACGCTGCCGACCAGGAAACGGCCGGCCGGGTCGCACGCTCCGTCGTTCAGTCGACTGTTGACCTCGTCGGGAAGCACCCGGATCGCATCGACCACCGACCCTTCCGAAT
>JAUHZW010000269.1 GCA_030425745.1 Actinomycetes bacterium | reverse complement strand
GCAGGGCCTCCAGATGGGCGATGCAGCGCTCGATGCTCTGCAGCCGCGAGATCTCCTCATCAGCGGGGCGCGGAGCGGCCCCTGCGAGCACGCCGACCTCCCTCAGGAGGTCGAACGCTGCACCGCTGTGATCCATGACCTGAACCTACGCTGGGGGTCTGACACTCGCGCTGACTCCGCTGTCGCGCCGAAACCCATGCACGTCAACGGCTTGTTTGTCCACAGGCGCAGGCCAAGTGGTCAGCCATCCCCAGATCCAGTCGGCCCCTTGGCCGTCGCGTGTGGATCCGCGACGGTCGTGGGAGCCGGGCAGATCCCGGGAATCACAAGGAGATTCACATGAACGACATCACGCTGACGTTGGTGGGCAACGTCGTCAACGAGGTGAAGCTGAGGTTCACCAAGAACGGTGACTCGGTCGCCTCCTTCCGGGTGGCCGCGGGAACGCGCCGGTACGACCGCGCGGCTGAGCGCTGGGTCGATGGGGACACCCACTTCTTCGAGGTGTCCTGCTGGCGGAACCTCGGCCACAACGTCATCCAGACGTTGGAGAAGGGAATGCCCGTGGTGATCGTGGGACGCCTGCGGTCCCGCGAGGTGCACAAGGAGTGCGGTGACCACGTGCATCCGATCACCTACCACGACATCGATGCGATCACCGTCGGTCCGGACCTCGCTCGCGGTGTCGCGACCTTCACGCGGGTGAAGCGTGAGGCGGTGATCGCGGCAGAGCAGAGCGCCACTGCATATGCGATCGAGCAGGCAGCGCGGCGGGGGATGGTCATGGAGGGCGGCAAGGTGGAGGACGACGACCTCGACGCCATGCCCGACGACGATCGGGAGCTCGTGGATCCGGAGACGGGGGAGATCCTGGACGCCAGCGCCGCGTGAGCGTGCGGGAGCGGCCCGGGGGAGCGCCGCGTGAGCGTGCGGGAGCGGCCCGGGGGAGCGCCGCGTGAGCGTGCGGGAGCGGCCCGGGGTGACGGGGCAGCCCGACACCGGTGCTGAAGCCATGGCGGCGGTGTCGGGCAGCGTCTATCGTCAGGCGCATGTCTGCACTCTCCCGCCGCGCCCTGCTCGGATCCGCTGCCGCTGTTGCTGCAGCTGGAGCCCTCCCCGTCACCATGACCGCCGCGTCGGCCGCCCCGGGCGCCTCCTCCGCAGCCCGGAGGCCGGCGTGGCCCTCTCCGGCCCAGTGGAAGGCGCTGGACCGCGAGGTGGGGGGTCGACTCATCCGCACGAAGCTGCCGTGGGTCAATGCGACCCCGGAGACCTTCGAACTGCTGAAGAACCCGTTCTGGAACGAGGAGCAGCCCGGCGCACTGCAGTCGACCGGCTGGTACGGGGCCTGGACCGCCGTCGCGTCCCCCTACGCGGTTCGCGCCGCAAAGACGTCAGACATCGTGGCTGCCGTCAACTTCGCTCGGAAGACCGGCGTGAAGCTTGTCGTCAAGGGCACTGGCCACGACTACCTGGGTCGCAACTGCGCACCCAGGTCGCTGCTCGTCTGGACCCACGACATGCGCGAGATCACCATGCACGACGCCTTCGTGCCGACGGGTGCGCCCGCGGGCACCGAGGCGATCCACGCGATGACGGTCGAGGCCGGTACGCGATGGCTCGAGGCGTACCGTGCCGCGACTCTCGCTGGGCGGCTCGTCGCCGGCGGTGGCTGCACAAGCGTCGGTGCCTGCGGTGGATTCACCTTCGGCAGCGGGTTCGGCCCGTTCTCCAAGAGGTTCGGCACCGGCTCCGGCGGCATCGTCGAGGTCGAGATGGTGGCGGCTGACGGCAGGGTGCGCACTGTCAACGAATACACCGACCCCGACCTCTTCTTCGCCGTCCGCGGCGGTGGCGGGAGCACCTACGGCATCGTCAGTCGCGTGACGCTTCGCACGCACGAGATCCCGTCGACCGTGGGCATCATCACCGGCTCAGTGCAGGCGAAGAGCGATGACGCCTACCGCGAGCTCGTCCGTCGGTTCGTCGAGTTCTATCCGGTGGGACTCGACAACTGGCACTGGGGCGAGTCGGTCGCCCTCGGACCGGACAACGAGTTCGGCTTCCGGCTGACCTTCCTGGACATGCCTGAGGCCGAGGCGAGGGCGGTCATGGAGCAGTTCCTCGGGCCGCTGCGCAACCGTCCGGATGAGTTCACGGTTGCCCCGAAGTGGGACTTCCTGCCGTTCGAGAACCTGTGGAATCCTGCGTTCTGGGACGAGCACGATCCGGACTTCATCACGCGCGACCCGCGGCCGGGTGCTCCCGAGCACCAGTTCTGGTTCACCGGGAACCAGGGTGAGGTGGGCGCGTGGTGGAACAGCTACCAGTCCCGCTGGATCTCCACCGAGGTCATGCGGCAGCGGCCGGATGACCTCGCGGAGGCGTTCTTCCAGGCATCGCGCCTGCGCCCGTTCATCTTCCAGGTCAACAAGGGCCTGTCCGGTGAGCATCCCGAGGCTCGGGCCCGTGACGAGCGCACCGCGCTCAACCCGGACTGCTTCGGTGCTGCGGCGCTGGTGATCATGGCGTCGGCGCAGCAGTACCGGTACCCGGGGGTCGCCGGCAAGGAGCCCAGCACGGCGGAGGGCCGGCGGGTCGAGAGTGACGCGAACGAGGCCATGCGGGCCATCGCAGCGGTGACGCCGGGAGCGGGCTCCTACTCGACTGAGGCGGACTTCTTCCTCGAGGACTGGCAGCAGGCGCAGTGGGGTGAGAACTACGCACGGCTCCTGCGCATCAAGCGCCGGTACGACCCGGGCAACCTGTTCCGAGTCCATCACGGAGTGGGCAGCGAGGAGATCCCGGTCACCATCGGCTCCTGACCGACGGCCCCACTAGGCTCGCGGGCATGGCTGAGTTCATCTACACCCTCCGCAAGGCCCGCAAGGCACACGGCGACAAGGTCGTCCTCGACGATGTCACGCTCGCCTTCCTGCCCGGCGCCAAGATCGGCG
>JAUHZW010000011.1 GCA_030425745.1 Actinomycetes bacterium | reverse complement strand
CTTGTGGATGTGCGTGTGATACCTCAGCCCGTAGTACAGCTGTGGTCCGTTCGTCTGCGCGTCGATCGGCTCGAAGACCCAGCGCTCGAGGTACGACTCGGTCTCAGGACCGTCGGCCTGCGGGTGGGTGTCCGACCCCTTGAGCCCCTCCCAGGTGCCGGCCAGGCCGGCGAGCGGACCGAGATGTGTGAGGGTGTCGCTGCTCGGGTCCGGTTCGGTGAAGATGTCGTCGAGGTACTCCGGCGGAAAGGAATCGCGCGTCATGGTCTGAGCCTACGGGGCCCCCGGCGCGGTGTACGACGTCTTCGACGTGGTGAAGAACTCGACCGCGGCCGTGCCCTGCTCGCGTGGACCATGGCTGCTCTGACCGCGGCCGCCGAACGGCACGTGGAAGTCGACGCCCGCCGTCGGCAGGTTCACCATGACCATGCCGGCCTTGGAGTGCCGCTTGAAGTGGCTCGCCTCGGCGAGATCGGTCGTGACGATGCCGGCAGACAGGTTCATGGTGCTGGCGTTGGCCGCCGCCAGCGCCTCCTCGTAGTCCCCGGCGCGCACGACTGACATCACCGGGCCGAACACCTCCTCGGTGTTGATCGTGTCGCTCATCGACGTGCCCACGGCCAGTGCCGGGGTGAGGTAGTGGCCGTCCACGGCGGATTCCAGGCGCACTCCCCCGATGACGCGCGCGCCCTCGCTCCGCGCCACCTGCAGGTACCGCTCGTCCTGGGCCAATTGGTCAGGATCAACGACGGGACCCATGTCGATGCCCTCCCGGCGCGCATCGCCCACCGTCCATGCAGCCATCCGGCGCTCCATGGCCTCGATGAACGCGTCGTGGATGCCAGCGGTCACGACCAGGATCGACGAGGCGGTGCACCGCTGACCGGTGGAGCCGAAACCACCCTGGACAGCGCACTCGACCGCGACCTCGAGATCCGCGTGGTCGGTGATGACCAGCGGGTTCTTGCCGCCGAGCTCGAGCTGGACCTTGGCGCCCGTGTCGATCGTGTCTGCCAGGATTCCGCGGCCGACCGGGATCGACCCGGTGAAGGTGATCGCATCGACTCCGCGGGTCATGACCGGGCCGAGGACCGATCCGCGACCCAACAGGAGGTTGAGAGCCCCGTCGGGCAGCCCGGCGCGATTGAGGATGTCCACGAGTTCCCAGGCGCTCGCAGGAACGAGATCGGCGGGTTTGAAGACCACGGTGTTGCCGAAGGCGAGAGCGGGCGCGATCTTCCAGGCCGGGATGGCGATCGGGAAGTTCCAGGGCGTGATCACGCTGACGACGCCGACCGGCTCGCGCGTGACGGTCACCTCGATACCCGGACGTACCGAGTCCAGCGCGAGACCATGCGGCTGGAGCACGACGCCCGCGTAGTACTTGAGGATCTGCCCGGCGCGCATGACCTCGCCGCGGGCCTCGGGGTAGGTCTTGCCCTCCTCCCGCGCCAGCAGGTCACCGAGCTCGTCTGCCCGCCCCATCACCTCGCTGCCCGCGCGATCCAGGACCACCGACTTCTCCCAGGGCGTCGTGGAGGACCAGGCAGGCAGAGCCGCACGGGCAGCCGCGACAGCATCGGCCGCCATCTGCGCGTCCGCGGAACTGGCGATCGCGACGATGTCGGACACGTCCGACGGGTTGATGTCGGGGCGCTCGTCGGAGCCTGCGACCGCAGCCCCGTCGATCACCGAGGTGAGCAGGCGGGGGCTCATCGGTAGGCCGCCAGACCCGTGAGCGCTTCACCGACGACGAGCGTGTGCATCTCATTCGTGCCCTCGTAGGTGTACACCGACTCGAGGTTGTTCATGTGCCGGATGATCGGGTACTCCAGGGTGATGCCGTTGCCGCCGAGGATGCCGCGGCACTGGCGGGCGATCTCGAGGGATTCCCGGGCGTTGTTGAGCTTGCCCACGCTGACCTGCTCGGGACGGATCAGGTGCTCGTCCTTGAGCCTGCCGAGATGCAGGGCGAGAAGCATGCCCTTGCCCCACTCCAGCGCCATGTCCGCGAGCTTCTTCTGCGTGAGCTGGTAGCCCCCGATCGGCTTGTCGAACTGCACCCGGTCGATCGAGTAGTCGATCGCGGTCTGCAGGCAGTCGCGGGCCGCACCCAATGTCCCGAAGACGATGCCGTAGCGCGCCTCGTTGAGGCAGGAGAGGGGGCCACGAAGACTGGCCACTTCGGGCAGCACCGCATCCCCGGGGAGACGGACACCCTCGAGGACCAGCTCACTCGTGACCGACGCGCGCAGGGAGATCTTCTTGTGGATCAGGTTCGCGGAGAATCCCGGTGTGTCCGTGGGGACGACGAACCCGCGGATGCCATCGTCGGTGCGGGCCCAGACGACAGCGACGTCGGCGACATTGCCGTTGGTGATCCACATCTTCGAGCCGTCCAGGATCCAGTCGTCGCCGTCACGACGGGCGCTCGTGCGCATCCCGGCCGGATTGGAGCCGAAGTCGGCCTCGGTCAGCCCGAAGCAGCCGATGGCATCGCCCGCGGCCATGCGCGGCAGCCACTCCTGCTTCTGTGCCTCGGAGCCGAACTCGTGAATCGCGTACATCGCCAGCGAGCCCTGGACGCTGACGAGCGATCGGATGCCGGAGTCACCCGCCTCCAGTTCCAGGCAGGCCAGCCCGTAGGAGACCGCTGATGTGCCCTGGCATCCGTAGCCCTCGAGGTGCATTCCGAGGACGCCGAGCTGCCCGAGTTCACGGGCCAGTTCACGCGCCGGGATCTCCCCGGTCTCGAACCAGTCCGCGATCTCCGGGCGGATGCGGGAGTCCACGTAGTCCCGGACCACGTCACGGATCGCCCGCTCCTCCTCACTCAGCAGGTGGTCGATGTCCAGCAGCTGCGCCGGAGTCTGGGGTGCCTTGCTCATGGGTTCTCCCGGGGGTAGGTGCGATGAGGGATGTGGTCACGGGGGTTCAGTTGCGCCTCGACGACGGCAACGGAGTGCGTGCGGTGCTCGTCGTGCAGAGCCACGAGGCGGTCGATGTCTCGGGCGCGGAGAGCCAGGACCATCGCCGAGTGCTCGTCGGTCACGCGATGTCGATTGGCCTCGCCCTGGTAGTAGATCGCACGGTAGGCGTCGGTGGCCTCCCACAGCTGGCGCAGGAGACGGGAGAGCCGCGGCATCCCCGCGGCGTCGTACATGGCGAAGTGGAACCGACGGTTCGCATCCGTCATCGCGATGACATCACCGTCTGCCGCGGCCTGGTCGATCTCCTCGGACAGTGTGCTGATGTGCTGGACGTCCTGGTCATCGAGCGCCGGAACTGCCGCCCGGAGGGCGGCGTCCTCCAGCAGGGCCCTGAGCTGGTAGACCTCCCGGAGGTCGTCGACGCTGAGTTCGACCACGAAGTAGCCGCGATGCGGGTAGTAGACCAGTTGTCCCTCGGACTCCAGGGTCTTGAGCGCTTCGCGCAGTGGCACCCGGGAGACCCCGTAACGCTCAGCCAGGGCCTCCTGGACCAACTGGTCTCCGGGACCGAGCACTCCGGTGAGGATGTCATCACGCAGGCGCGCCAGGACCGCATCCTGGGCCGTCAGTCGAACGCTCATGATCGCTCCCCCATGCCGAGCAGGCGCAGGACCTCGGAGCGGTCCTCGTCGAGGTCCGGAGGGGCTGAGCGGTAGGCCACGGGCGTCGCTGAGTAGTCGACCGGATTCGCGATCTGGCGGTGCGGCTCGCATCGCCGTGGGTCGGCGATGTCGATGACCGGATCCAGGCCGAGGGAGTCAGCCAGGGCGATCCCCTGCGCGATGTCGTTGATGGGACCGCACGGAACACCGGCAGCAGTGATGAGGCCCTGCCACTCGTCCGCACTCCGCGTGCTCAGGACCTCCTCGATGGTCGCCACGAGGGTCGTGCGGTTCTCGACCCTCGCCGTGTTCGTGGCATAGCGGCTGTCGGAGGCCAGTTCGGGACGATCCAGGACCTCGACCAGGCGGGCGAACTGCCCGTCGTTGCCGACCGCGAGGATCATCGGGCGGTCGGCCGCCCGGAAGACCTCGTAGGGGGCGATGGAGGGGTGCGCGTTGCCGAGGTAGGTCGGGACGGTGCCGGCGCCGAGCACCGAGGAGATCTGGTTGACGAGCGAGGACTGCAGGCTGCCGAGCAGGGAGATCTCCAACTGCTGCCCCTCACCCGTGCGCTCGCGATGCTGCAACGCCGCGAGGATTCCCACGGTGGCATGCAGGCCGGTAAGGACATCGACCAGCGCCACACCCACCTTGGTGGGCTGATCGGTTCCGGTGATGCTCATCAGACCGCCCATGGCCTGCACGAGCAGGTCATAGCCCGGCAGGGCAGCCCCCTCGCCAGATCCGAAGCCGGTGATGGTGCAGTAGACCGCCCGAGGATTGCGCGCGCAGACGGACTCCGCGTCCAGCCCGAACCGCTTCAGCGAGCCCGGCCGGTAGTTCTCGACGAGCACGTCGGCGGTGTCGGCCAGACGGGTGGCCACCTCAGCATCGGCGGGATCGGTCAGATCGAGGGCGATGGACCGCTTGTTGCGGTTGACGGCCTGGAAATAGGTCGCCTGCCCATCGGCGGCGAAGGGCGGCCCCCATCCGCGGGTGTCGTCCCCCGATCCCGGTCGCTCGACCTTGACCACCGTCGCGCCGAGATCGGCCAGCAGCATCGTGGCGTACGGACCGGCGAGAACGCGGGAGAAATCCGCGACGAGAAGACCGTCCAGAGCGCCAGGCATGGACGGATTGTATCCAATCTGGAGCGAAATGTATCCAATATCAGGTGACGTGCGTCACGGTCGCAGCAGCGGCGTGATGGCCTCGAGCACGCGCACGTCCTCGATGGTCCCGGGAACCGGTTCCGGACGACCATCGGCGATCCCGCGCATGGTGCGACGCAGGATCTTGCCCGAGCGGGTCTTCGGCAGTCCGGGGACGATGACCACCTCCTTCAACGCGGCCACCGGCCCGATCTGGTCGCGCACCGCTGCCACGATCTCGCTCTGCAGCGCCTCCGGATCCGCCTCCGAGCCGGATTTCAGGACGACGAATGCCCGCGGGATCTGGCCCTTGAGGTCGTCGTGCACTCCGATCACGGCACACTCGGCGACGTCCGGATGGCTCGCAACGACCGCCTCCATCGATCCGGTCGAGAGACGGTGACCGGCGACGTTGATGACGTCGTCGGTGCGACCCATCACGTACACGTAGCCGTCCTCATCGACATAGCCGCCGTCACCGGTCGTGTAGCAGCCGGGATAGGCGCTGAGGTACGAGTCGACGAACCGCTCGTCATCGCCCCAGAGCGTCGGCAGAGTGCCCGGCGGCAGCGGCAGCCGGATGACGATGGCGCCGTCCTGCCCCGCGGGCAGGACTCCGCCGTCCGATCCGACGATGCGGACATCGAAGCCCGGGACGGGCACCGATGGCGAGCCCGGCTTGATGGGCATCGGATCCAGCCCCCTCAGGTTGGCCGCGATCGGCCAGCCCGTCTCCGTCTGCCACCAGTTGTCGACCACCGGCACCTGCAGCCGCTCGGATGCCCAGAGGTACGTGTCGGGGTCCAGTCGCTCCCCGGCGAGGTACAGCGCACGGAGAGTGCCGGCGTCGTAGCGGTCGAGGTGGCTGCCGCTGGGATCCTCCTTCTTGATCGCCCGGATGGCGGTCGGTGCGGTGAACAGACCGCGCACGCCGTGGTCGGCGACCACGCGCCAGAAGGCCCCCGCATCCGGGGTGCCGACCGGCTTGCCCTCGTACATGACCGTGGTCGCCCCCGTGATCAGCGGCGCATAGACGATGTAGGAGTGACCCACCACCCAGCCGACGTCGGACGCCGCCCACCACACATCGTCGGGCCCCATTCCGTAGACGTTCTCGAAGGACCAGGCCATCGCCACCGCATGACCTCCGTTGTCGCGCACCACCCCCTTGGGTCTGCCGGTGGTGCCCGACGTGTACAGGATGTAGAGCGGATCCGTGGCCTTCACCGGGACCGGATCGTGAGGGACGGCGCGTGCCATCGCCTCTGCCCAGTCGTGGTCGATCGGGCCCAGCACGGCCGGGGCCTGCTCGCGCTGCAGGACGACCCGAGCCCGCGGCTGATGGTCAGTGAGGGTCAAGGCTTCATCGACCATCGGCAGGTACTCGATCACCCGGCTCGGCTCGATGCCGCAACTGGCCGCGACGATGACGGTCGGTCGTGCGTCATCGATGCGCACGGCCAGTTCCGCCGGGGCGAACCCGCCGAACACGACGGAGTGCACCGCCCCGAGGCGTGCGCACGCAAGCATGGCGACAACCGCCTCCGGCACCATCGGGAGATACAGCAGCACTCGATCCCCGACGGTCACGCCCAGGCCGGCCAGTACCCCCGCGAATCGGGACACCTCGTCGAGCAGTTCCGCATAGGTGATGCGCCGGACGGTGCCGGTGAGCGGGCTGTCGTGGATGATCGCGACTGTGTCTCCACGCCCGGCGGCCACATGCCGGTCGACCGCATTGGCGCAGGTGTTCAGCTCACCGTCGGGAAACCACCGGTACAGCGGCTCGTGCGTGGTGTCGAGGCCCACGGACGGGGGCACGGCCCAGTCGATGCGGTCCGCCTCGGCTAGCCAGAACCCGCTCGGGTCCTCACGTGCGACGTCTCGCGCCTCGGTGTACGCCGACATCGTCGCCCCTCTCCGTCGATCTGGTCAGTTCGTGGTGGCGTCTCCGCTGCTCGGTGTCGTGCTGTTGTGCTCGGGTGCCTGCTTCGCTGGGTCGTCGGTGCGCCCGGCCAGACCCTTGCGGGTGGCGGTGGACACCACCCGGATCAGCACACCGATGAAGACGAGGTCGAGGGCCATCTGCACCATCGTCACGGCTCGGGCCGGAGTCGTGACGGGGGTGATGTCCCCGAAACCGACCGTGGCGAGGACCGTCAGCGAGAAGTAGAACGAGGAGAACGCATCCAGCGGCTCGCTGAAGGCCTTGGCATCGAAGAGCGAGATCGCCACGTACACCATCGCGAAGACAGCCAGGAAGAGCGCAGCCAGCAGCACCAGCGACTCAGCCGCCATCAGCGTGGGGAACTTCGAGCGCGTGATGCGTCGGAGTTCGCGGCGCGAGATCAGGATGTAGATCACGACGCCGACAAGGGCGACCGCGATGGGGGCCACCATACGTCCGTCCGGGGTGTCCGGCACCAGCGTGAGCATGAAGGCGATGACGAAGAAGCCGATCACCAGACGAGCGACGACGCCCACGATCGCCCAGATGAGCTCACGCCGCCCCGGGCGCAGAGCTGGCGGGGCGTCGTCAAGGCCGGGCACGCTCATGACCCGAGTCTGCCACGCACGGGCGCGCGCGGCAGCCGGTCAGACCGGTGCGGCAGCGAGCTGGCCGCACGCACCGTCGATCTCCCGACCCCGGGTGTCGCGCACGGTCACGGCCACGCCGCGCTCTCGCAGGGCCCGGACGAATTCCCGTTCATCCTTCGGATCGGAAGCCGTCCACTTGGAGCCCGGAGTGGGGTTGAGCGGAATCAGGTTGACGTGGACGAGGTGCCCCGCAAGCAGGTCACCGAGCAGTTCAGCCCGCCATCGCTGGTCATTGACGTCACGGATCAGCGCGTACTCGATGCTGACACGTCGATGGGTGAGATCGGCGTACTCCCAGGCCGCATCGAGCACCTCGGAGACCTTCCAGCGGTTGTTGACCGGTACCAGCGTGTCCCGAAGGGAGTCGTCCGGTGCATGGAGTGACACGGCCAGGGTGACCGGGAGTCCCTCCTGCGCGAGTTCGCGGATGCGGGGCACCAGACCGACGGTCGACACGGTGATGCCGCGAGCGCTCATGCCCAGCCCCTCGGGGGGATCGGCAATCAGGCGCCGGACAGCATCGACGACGGATCGGTAGTTCGCGAGCGGCTCCCCCATGCCCATGAAGACGACATTCGACACCCGGCCCGGACCACCCTCGATCTCGCCGCGCTGCAGTGAGCGGGCACCTGCGAGCACCTGCTCGACGATCTCGGCCGTCGACAGGTTCCGCGTGAGCCCGGCCTGACCGGTCGCGCAGAACGGGCAGTTCATCCCGCACCCGGCCTGCGAGGAGATGCACATCGTCACGCGATCCGGATACCGCATCAGGACGCTCTCCACGAGCGAGCCGTCGTGCAGTTGCCACAGTGTCTTGACCGTCGTGCCGTCATCGCATGCGATGGTGCGGACCGGGGTGAGCAGCGGCGGCAGCAGCGCCTCGGCGATGACTGCGCGTGCCGCTTCCGGCACATCGCTCCACTCCTGTGGATCATCGCTGAGGCGCGTGAGCCACTGACGCGAGACCTGATCGGCCCGGAATCCGGGCAGACCGAGCTCCTGGACCGCGGCCTTGCGAGCCGCGGAATCGAGGTCCATCAGGTGCCGCGGTGGCTTGCCTCGCCGGGGCGACTCGAAGACGAGCTCTCCGGGCCGCGGCATGTCAGAACACCACCCCGGCACCGAGGAAGAGCGTGAACAGGGCCCACGAGGTGAACGCATTCGGGATGAGGGAGTCGAACCGATCCATCATCCCGCCGTGCCCGGGCAGGAAGGAGCCCATGTCCTTGACGCCGAGGTCCCGCTTGATCGCGCTCTCGGCGAAGTCACCGCCCGTCGCCGTCACGGTCATGACCAGGCCGACGATGACGCCCTGCCACCACGGCGCGTCGAACAGGAAGACGAAGCACAGGGCGCCGACGACCCCCTGCAGGAGGACTGACCCGGCGAGACCCTCCCAGGACTTCTTGGGGCTGATCTGCGAAGCGATCGGATGTCGGCCGAACAGCACACCCGCGGCGTAGCCACCGATGTCGTTGCTGATGGTGAGCAGGACGAAGGCCACGATCCGCGCCGGGCCGTTGTCGGCCGCGAGAGTGAGGCTCAGGAATCCGGCCATGAACGGCAGGTAGGCAAGGGTGAAGACGCTCGCCGTGACATCGCGGACGTACCCCTCGTATCCGCGCCGGATGCGCCACATCAGCGCGACGAGGATGGCCACGCCCGTTCCTGCGATGAGGGCGACCGGCCCCCAGACGTAGGCGATGGCCGGCACCGCCACCGTGGCGACGTACACCGGGGTGCGGGCGACCCGCACGCCCACGCCGGCGAAGGCCCCGATCACCTCCCGGACAGCCACCAGCATCGTGGCGATGACGACCACGACGAACAGCCACTTCCATGTGAAGAGGCTGAGGATGACGACGATGCCCAGGCCGACGCCGGAGGCGATGGCCGCAGGCAGGTTCCGCCCGGCTCGCGAGCGGGGCGGGGAGTCGACGGAGTCATCACCCATGGGGGTGGATCACACCTCGAGCAGTTCTGCTTCTTTGTGCTTGAGGATCTCGTCGATGTGCTCCACATGCTTGTGCGTCACATCGTCCAGGTGCTTCTCACCGCGGCGGACGTCGTCCTCGCCTGCGTCGCCGTCCTTCTGGAGCTTGTCCAGGGCATCCTTGGCGTGACGGCGGATGTTTCGCACCGAGACACGAGCGTCCTCCGCCTTGTGCTTGGCGACCTTGATGTACTCCTTGCGGCGCTCCTCGGTGAGCTGCGGCAGGTTGATGCGGATGATGTCGCCGTCGTTGTTCGGGTTGATACCCAGATCGCTCTCGCGCAGCGCCTTCTCGATGGCCTGCATCGAGCCCTTGTCGTAGGGCGAGATGATGATCATCCGCGCCTCGGGGATCTGGATGCTGGCGAGCTGATTGACCGGGGTCATGGCGCCGTAGTAGTCGACCATGACCTTGTTGAACATCGCCGACGTCGCGCGGCCCGTGCGGATGGTGCTGAAGTCCTCGCGGGCCACGGAGATGGCCTTGTCCATCTTGTCCTCGGCGTCGAGAAGGATGTCGTCGATCTGCTCGCTCACGTGGTGCTCCCGTTCCTCATGAATCGTCGGTCGAGACTAGCGTCCCGATGGTCTCGCCTCGAACGGCGCGGGCGATGTTGCCCTCGATCAGGAGGTTGAACACGACGATCGGCAGGTCGTTGTCCTGGCACAGGCTGATGGCCGTGGCGTCCGCGACCTTGAGGTTGCGGGCCAGCACCTCGGCCGGGGTGAGCCGGTCGAATCGCACCGCATCGGGATTGGTGCGTGGATCGGAGTCGTAGACGCCGTCAACCCCCTTGGCCATGAGGACGACCTCGGCTCCGACCTCCAGAGCACGCTGGGCAGCCGTGGTGTCCGTGGAGAAGTACGGCAGGCCCATGCCCGCACCGAAGATGACGACGCGCCCCTTCTCCAGATGTCGCACGGCACGACGCGGGTAGTAGGGCTCGGCCACCTGACCCATCGCGATGGCGGTCTGGACACGGGTCTCGACACCGGCCTTCTCACAGAAGTCCTGGAGGGCCAGACAGTTCATCACGGTGCCGAGCATGCCGATGTAGTCGGCGCGGGCGCGGTCCATGCCACGCTCGGAGAGCATGGCGCCACGGAAGTAGTTTCCACCACCGATGACGACGGCCACCTGCGTGCCGCCCCGCACCACATCGGCGATCTGCTCGGCGATGGACGAGACGACATCGGGATCGACACCCAGGCCCTGGTCTCCGGCAAAGGCCTCACCGGACAGTTTCAGGAGCACGCGGCTCCAGCCGCCCTCAGGTGCCTGCGGCCACGTCTGGAGTGTCCCCTCCAGAGATGGCTGAACGGCGCCGGACGCGCTCGTGGGGCTCATGGTTTCCCTCCGCTCGGTCCGACGCCGTTCAGTGCTGTGTTCGAGTCTAATCCTCAGGCCTGGCCGGGCTCGAAGCGCGCGAAGCCGGTGACCGTGGTGCCGGCCTCCTCGAGGACCTTGGCGACGGTCTTCTTGTTGTCGACCACGCTGGGCTGCTCGAGCAGGACATTGTCCTTGAAGAAGGCGTTGACCCGACCCTCGACGATCTTGGGCAGGGCCTGCTCGGGCTTGCCCTCTTCCTTGGCCGTGGCCTCGGCGATGCGTCGCTCGTTCTCGACGACCTCGGCCGGAACGTCGTCCCGGGTGAGGAACTGGGGACGCATGGCCGCGATCTGCATCGCAGCGCCCCGCGCGGCCTCCTCGTCGCCGGTGTAGGCGACGATGACGCCGACCTGCGGCGGCAGGTCCGAAGCACGGTGGTGCAGGTAGGTCGCGACGGTGCCGTCGTAGGCAGCCACGCGGCCGAGTTCGATCTTCTCGCCGATGACGCCGGCCATCTCGGTGGTCGCGACCTCGACCGTGCGACCGTCCGGAAGCACAGCCGCCAGGACGGCCTCGCGATCGTTGAGGGATCCGGCGTCCGCGACAGCCGCGATCTGCGCGGCGAGATCGAGGAAGTCGGTGTTCTTGGCCACGAAGTCGGTCTCGCAGAGCAGCTCGATGAGCGCGGTGCCCTGGGCCGCGACGAGACCATTGGAGGCCTCGCGCTCGGCGCCGCGCTTGGCGGCCTTGGCGGCGCCGGAGATGCGCAGGTGCTCGACGGCCTTGTCGAAGTCGCCTCCGACCTCCTCAAGGGCCTTCTTGCACTCCATCATGCCCGCGGAGGTGAGATCGCGGAGCTTCTTGACGTCAGCGGCGGAAATGGTCGCCATGGTGGTTGGTTCCTCCGAAAGTTGTGGTGGGGATGACAGGGCAGTCGATGTCATCCCGGCGGACGGATCACGCCCGCCGGGATGACCACGTTCGACTACTCGGCGGCCGGCTCCGCGGCCTCGACGACGGTCTCGGTGACGACCTCGACGGGGGCCTCGGCTGCAGCCTCGGCACCGGCCAGAAGCTCGCGCTCCCACTCGGCCAGCGGCTCCTCCGCCTCCGAGGCGCCGCCGCCGGCGCGGGCGATCAGGCCCTCGGCCACGGCGTCGGCGATGACACGGGTGAGCAGCGCGACAGACCGGATGGCGTCATCGTTGCCGGGGATCGGGAAGTCGACCTCGTCGGGATCGCAGTTGGTGTCGAGGATCGCGATGACCGGGATGCCCAGCTTCCGCGCCTCGCCGACCGCGATGTGCTCCTTCTTGGTGTCGACGACCCAGACAGCACTCGGGATCTTGGCCATGTCGCGGATGCCGCCGAGCGTGCGCTCGAGCTTCTCCTTCTCACGGCGCATCATGAGGAGTTCCTTCTTGGTGAAGCCGGAGCCCGCGACGTTGTCGAGGTCCATCTCCTCAAGCTCCTTCATCCGCTGAAGGCGCTTGTGTACGGTGTTGAAGTTGGTGAGCATGCCGCCCAGCCAGCGCTGGTTGACGTAGGGCATACCGACGCGGGTGGCCTGCTCGGCGATGGCCTCCTGGCCCTGCTTCTTGGTGCCGACGAACATGACGGAGCCGCCGTGCGCGACGGTCTCCTTGACGTACTCGTAGGCGCGATCGATGTACGACAGCGACTGCTGCAGATCGATGATGTAGATGCCATTGCGCTCGGTGAAGATGAACCGCTTCATCTTCGGGTTCCAGCGACGGGTCTGATGCCCGAAGTGGACTCCGCTCTCGAGCAGCTGGCGCATGGTCACAACGGCCATGGGTGCACACTCCTGTACGGGCTGCCTCAGGCAGCCCTGCTTGCGGGACGCCTGGGCGCCCCTGTCGGTTCGGACCGGCCGGCTGGCCGCTCCCCTGTCGACCCCTGGGCGCCGCTGCCCGTCCGAGGACGGGACCGACCGGCGACCAGCCACCGCCGGGGCGGTGGTCCGGGTCATGCGAATTCCGTCAGCCCGGACGGATCCGGCCAGACGGTGTGCTCAGTCTAGGGGCATGACCGGCATGCTCCGTCCACAGCCTCCCGGATATCGGTCATCCGTCCACAGCCAGCAGGGTGCAGCCGCACCGCGAGGCCCTTCGGGTCACCCTCACGGCATGGCTCTCGACGCGACCCTGATCTCACCCCTGTCCCTGTCCTCGCCACTGCTGCCGTGGCTCCTCGTGGCGTCAGGCCGGGCCGCGCCTTCGGGCCGCGTCCATCCACCCGTGACCCCGCTGCGGGTGGTGGCGTCCTACCGCCCGCCGCCCCAACCGTGGCGATCGGGTCATCGGGGCATCGACCTGCAGGCCCGGTCCGGCCAACGCGTGACGGCTCCCATCGACGGCCGGGTGGGTTTCGCCGGAGATGTCGCGGGACGACCTGTGGTCACCCTCGTCATCGCGAAGGGTCGTCGACTGACCTTCGAGCCAGTGCTGACAGAACTGGCCGAGGGGGCTGAGGTCCGTGCCGGGTCACGACTGGGACGGCTCGCGCCCACCGGCAACGCGGCCAGCCACTGCGGCGGACCTGACCCGTGCCTGCACGTGGGTCTGCGCATCGGCGACGGCTACCGCGATCCGCGGCCGTTCGTGCTCGGACTCCCCGTGCTGAAGCCCACGGATCGCACTCTCAGGACGCGGAATCCTCGTTGAGCGCTCGCGGATGGGCCTGGACATAGCTGGCCCGGAGTCGCTCCACCGACACATGGGTGTAGCGCTGAGTCGTGGCCAGGCTCGCGTGCCCGAGCAATTCCTGGACCGAACGAAGATCAGCGCCTCCCTCCAGGACATGGGTCGCGGCCGAGTGCCGCAGGCCATGGGGTGCGAGCTCGGTGACTCCCGCCTGGCGCGTCAGCCGGTGCACGATGGCCCGCACCGCTCGAGGATCGATGCGGCCGCCTCGGTTGCCGAGGAAGAGCGCGTCTGCCGATCGGTCTGCCGCGAGGTTCGACCGGGCAGTCCACCAGGAGTCCAGCGCGCGGGCGGCGGGCGCACCGAATGGGACGGTGCGCTCGCGATCGCCCTTGCCCCGGACACGCAGCACGCGCTCATGTCGGTCGACATCAGCGCGATCGAGGCCGCAGAGTTCCGAGACCCGGATACCGGTGCCGTAGAGCAGTTCCAGGATCGCCAGATCGCGCAGGCCCTCCGGAGATCCGTCGTCCGCTGCCACGGCCGCATGCTCCATGAGAGCGGTGGCCTCACCTACATCGAGGACGTCGGGGAGCACCTGCGCAACCTGGGGACTAGCGAGCCGCTCGCCGGGGTCCACCTCCATCAGACCGCGACGCTGGCACCACGAGGTGAAGCTCCGCGCCGATGCCGCACGTCGGGCGATCGTGGAGCGTGATCGCCCCTCCCGGCTCAGCTCCGCGAGCCAGGCCCGGAGTGTCGCCAGCGACAGATGCGCCGGATCATCGACTCCGTGGAGTGAGCAGAAGGTCCCCAGACTGCGCAGATCGCTCGCGTAGGCGCGGACCGTGTGGGGGCTGCAGCGACGTTCGCCGGCCAGATGGTCGAGAAAGTCGTCGATGGCCGATAGCCAGGCCGAACTCACCCCTTCACGAGGAGGCTCGGCCTGCGGCGCGGCTTCGGACACCCGTCGATTGTGGCGCGGATGCACCCAATCGCCTGCGAGGCGCGCGGCCAGAGCTCACGTCAGCGCCCACGACGGCCTCGGTCGGTCAGGCACCAGCCCGCATGGCCGAACTCCAGGAGCCCGTCGTCGACCAGTCGCGCCAGGGCGGCCGACACGTCACCCTCGGACAGGCCTGTCGCACACACGATGCCGTCGGCGGTGATCCCGCCGCGCGCGGGTATCGCGTCGCGGACTCGGGACGCGATGAGGTCCGGCTGGCCCAACGGCTCGTCTGCGTCGGCGGCACCTCGGCGCACTCCGGCTTCGAGATCCACGGCCGCCAGGACATCCTCGATGCCCGCGGCCAGTTGTGCCTCACCCGCCACGATCATGCGGTGGCACCCTCGGGAGGCCATCGAGGTGACCGGGCCGGGGACTGCCAGCACAGGGCGTGCCATGGCGTAAGCGGCGCGGGCCGTGGCTGTGGTGCCCGACCGCTCGGCAGCCTCGACGACCACGGTGGCACGCGCGAGGGCCGCGATGATCCGGTTGCGGGACAGGAACCGCTGCCTGCGCACGTTCTCGCCCAACGGCACCTCACTCACCACCACGCCTTGATCGGCGATGGACGTGAGAAGCGGCGCATGCGCACGCGGGTAGGGGACATCGACGCCACCGGCGACCACAGCGACGGTGACTCCGTCTGCTGCCAGCGCACCGTGGTGCGCCGCAGCATCGATCCCGCGAGCCGCACCCGAGATCACCGTCCAGCCGAGCGAGGCGAGCTCGGCCGCCCACGAGCGAGCGGTCTCGACGCCGTACATCGTGCAGGTGCGAGCCCCGACGATCGACACCGAGCGAAGGGCCAGCAGGCGCAGGTCCGCCGCTCCCAGGATCCACAGGGCGAACGGGGACAGCGACGCCAGTGCATCCACCTGGGTGGGCCACTCTGCGTCACCACGGGTGATGATCCGGGCGCCGATGGCCCGCGCTCTCTCGTCAGCCCGCTCCGGATCCTGGGCCCGCATCCGGGCCAGCAGGCCCTGCTGGTGCCGGAGCCCGCTCATGCCTCGGCGGATGCGGTCGACGGCCTCGGGAGCGCCGTGCCGTTCGACGAGTCGTGCCACGGACGCATCCGCGGGCTCGGCCGCATGCGCCAGCGCCAGCCACGATGCTCGGAGCTCGTCTCCGCCCTGCGTCAGAGCCATGACGTCTGCGCTCCCCGCAGGGTGAGGGCGGCTGTGACCTCGTGGCGTCCGGGGCGATCACGGCCGGCGAGGTCGGCCAGGGTCCATGCCATACGGAGCACGCGGTCACTGCCTCGAAGATTGGTCGATCGCCGCTCGGATTCCTGCAGCACCTCCGCGCCTCCGGAATCCGGCTTCCAGTGACTGCGCAACTGGCCGGTCGGGATCTGTGCATTGCAGCGCCACGGGCTCCCGGCAAGTCGTCGGTGCGTGCGTTCCCGGGCAGCCTCCACCCGCTCGCGCACCACCGCGCTGGACTCCGCCGGGACAGTCGACTGCAGCTCACCGTCACTGGGGCGCTGGACCGTGAGGCGGATGTCGATCCGGTCCATGAGCGGGCCGGACAGGCGGGAGGCATATCGCTGGACGGACATCGGCGGACACGAGCACCCGCCGGGTGTCATCCGCATGCCGCACGGACACGGATTCGCCGCGAGCACCAGCTGGAAACGAGCGGGCAGCGATCCGCGCCACCCGGCTCGGTGCAGGGCCACGTGGCCGCTCTCGAGGGGCTGACGCAGCCCTTCCAGCGCGGGGCGGCAGAACTCGGGGGCCTCGTCCAGGAACAGCACTCCGTGATGGGCGAGGGTCGCGGAGCCCGGCGTCACTCGTCCACCGTGAACGGCTCCGAGCAGAGAGGCCGAGGAGGCCGAGTGGTGCGGAGCCTGGAAGGGCGGCCGCCTCGTCGCGCCCGGCATGGATGACAGTCCCGCCACCGAATGGATGGCCGCGACCTCCAGGCTCTCCTCCTCGGACAGGGCCGGCAGCAGTCCGGGCAGCCTGGTGGCCAGCAGGGTCTTGCCCACGCCCGGCGAGCCGACCATCGCCACGTGGTGGCCGCCGGCAGCCGCCACCTCGAGCGCCCAGCGCGGGATGGCCTGCCCGCGGACATCGGCGAGATCAGGCACGTGCAGCCGCACCTGAGGCCCCTCCTCGTCGACATGTTCGGGTGCTGGATGCCCGGCCGTGGTCGACTCCACATCGGCATCCGATCCCTGCCCGGTGAGCAGCCGGCACACCTGGCCGAGCGAGGCGGCTCCCCACACGTCGATGTCCGGCACCCCTGCGACGTCGGCCGCGACATCGCTCGACACCACCACGCGGCGCAGCCCCGCCGAGCGAGCAGCCAGTACCGCCGCGAGCGTCCCCTGGGCACGATGGAGCTTGCCGTCGAGACCCAGTTCACCCAAGAACGCGGTGGCCTCCAGCTCGGTGTGCGGCAGCTCCCCGGACGCGGCCAGGACGCCGACAGCCAGGGGCAGGTCGAGGCCGGCCCCGTGCTTGCGGACCTCGGCCGGCGACAGGCTCACCGTGATCCGCTTGTTCGGCCAGGGCCATCCGGAACTGTCGACCGCGCATCGGGCACGGGACTTGGCCTCGGACACCGAGGCGTCGGGCAGACCGACGATGCCGATGCTCGGAAGGCCGTCGGACACGGCGACCTCGACGCGCACGAGCTCACCGCGGACGCCGTTGACCACGATCCCGCTGACGGTCGCCAGGGACACCGCTACCCCACCCCGATCACGTGCTCGACAACGGGCCTACCTTGCGGCGGGACGATGATGCTGACGACGTCGAACCGGATCTCCGGGACGTAGATCTCCTGCTCATCCAGCCAATGCAGTGCCAGCTCCCGGAGCCGGCGGACCTTGCGGGGGCCGACGGCCTCGGCCGGCGTCCCGTACCGCTTCGACCGGCGGGTCTTGACCTCACAGATCACCAAGCAGTCACCGTCGCGGGCCACGATGTCGATCTCCCCGGTCGGGCACCGCCAGTTGCGCGCCACGACCCGCATCCCTGCCGCCGTCAGGCGGGCGGCCGCGAGATCCTCGCCGAATCGACCGAGGGCATCCTTGCTCCGCATGTACATCACCTCCGAGACCACCCTCGGACGTGCGCGGACACAGGACCAGCCACCGCGGTCGATCTGTGGACGACTGACCACGGCAGGGCAGGCTGTGGACAGCCACTCAGGCGTGGGGGCTGACTCCAGGAAGGCGCCAGCTTCGACGATGGACGTCTGTGGCCCCATGGGCCTCCAGCGCCGCGACATGTCCCGGGGCCGCGTAGCCCTTGTTGTCGGCCCACTCATAGGCCGGGAACCGCTGATGGAGCTCGATCATCAGGTCATCGCGCTCGGTCTTGGCCAGCACGCTGGCCGCGGCCACGGAGGTGCAGACCAGATCTCCCTTCACCTGTGTCACGACCGCCGGAGGCGGGTTCTCCGCGATGTCGTCGGGCGCCTCCAGCAGGGTGGTCTGGGCCGGCGGTGTCAGCCAGTCGTGGGAGCCATCGAGCAGAACGACGTCGGGCCTGGCGTCAAGCGCGCTCAGGGCGCGCATGCCGGCCAGTCGCAGGGCACCGATGATGCCCCGTTCGTCGATCTCCTTCGGCTCCGCATGGCCCACCGCCCACCCCGCGCACCATTGGCGGATCTTCGGCACCAGCTCCAGGCGGGCACTGGGGGTGAGCAGTTTGCTGTCGCGCACCCCGGGCAAGGCAGGGGTTGAGGAATCGACCACGACGACCCCGACGCTGACCGGTCCGCTCAGGGCGCCTCGGCCGACCTCGTCCATGCCGGCCACCGTGAGCGCGCCTCCGCGCAGGAGCCGGCGCTCCACTCGCAGGGTCGGCGAGGTGGTCATCCCTCGGGGATCGCGCCGCGGGTGATGGCTGGGTTGTCGAAGATCTCCGGAATGGGAACGGTGGCGATGCGATTCAGCGGCCACAGCACGAGGACGACGCGACCCACCACGGAGCTGACCGGCACCGACCCGTTCTCCTCCTGCAGGTGGTAGCGGGAGTCCCGTGAGTTGCCGCGGTTGTCGCCCATGACGAACACCCCACCCGGCGGAACGACCACATCGAACTGCACCTGATTGGTCGGTCCCTTGATGTAGTCCTCGACCAGGGGCTCTCCGTTGAGGACGATTCGCCCGTCGGCGTTGCAGCAGGCGATCCGGTCTCCCTCGACCGCGATCACCCGCTTCACGAGGTCCTTGCCCGTGTCACTGGGGAGCAGCCCGATGAAGGTCAGCGCGCTGCGGACGACGCCTCGAAGCCCGCCCTCGGGTGGCGGCGGCTCCGGCAGCCAGTCACTCGGGTCCTTGAACACCACGACCTCACCGCGGTTCGCGCCGCCCATGGTCGTGGAGATCCGCGAGGCGATGATGCGATCGTTGATCGCGAGGGTGTCCTCCATCGAGGCACTCGGGACGAAGAAGGCCTGCACCAGAAAAGCGCGCACCAAGGCCGACAGCACCAGTGCGGAGACGATGATGATCGTGGTCTCAGCCAGCCAGCGCCCGAATCCACCGCCCTGGCGCTGCGACACCCGACCCCGCGCATGACGCCCCCTCCCCTGCGGCGGCTCGGGCAGAGGCTCGTTGGGATCGCGTGCGGAGACAGCCATCACCGACCCGCCGGAGGTGGCACATCAGCGAACGACGCCGGGATGTCGACCGCACCGATCCGCCCCAGTGGCCACAGGACGTTCATGGCTCGGCCGACGACCTTCGACTCCGGAACGAAGCCACCGCCCGGATCGCCCATGTGCGCGCGCGAGTCAGCGGAGTTGGACCGATGGTCACCCATGACCCACAGCATGCCCTCCGGCACGACGACATCGAAGTCCTGCGTGCTCGGCGCGTCGCCCGGATAGAGGTAGGCGGACTCGTCGAGTTCGACACCGTTGACTGTGAGGTCACCACCGACCGTGCAGCAGGTGACGCGATCACCCCCGACCCCGATGACGCGCTTGACGAAGTCGGTCGAGTCCGGCGCCATGAGGCCGAGGGACTGGCCGACCCAGGCCACGGCCGCGCTCAGCGGATTGCGCTGGGGAACCTCCGACATCGGAACGAAACTGTCCGCACCGTCGAACACGACGACGTCGCCGCGTTCGATCGGGCGCGTGTGATACACGAGTCGGTTCACGAGGATCCGGTCACCGATCTGGAGAGTGTCCTCCATCGATCCCGACGGGATCGAGAACGGCTTGGCGACGAACGTGGTCAGCAGCAGTACCGCACCGATCGCGATGGCGATGGTGACGGGGATGTCCCACCAGGACTGCCCCTTGGACTCGCGTCGGCTCACGCCCCGGTCTCCCACACTCCGAGATGACGGGCCACCGGGTGCGGCGGCCGGGCTGATCAGTCCTCGGACTTGGTGGTCTCGCGACGCTCGCGGATCTTGGCCTTCTTGCCGCGCAGATCGCGCAGGTAGTAGAGCTTCGCGCGCCGCACGTCACCGCGCGTCACGACCTCGATCTTCTCGACGATCGGGGTGTGCAGCGGGAAGGTCCGCTCGACGCCGACGCCGTAGGACACCTTGCGCACGGTGTAGGTCTCGCCGACGCCGGAGCCCGAGCGGGCGATCACCACGCCCTGGAACACCTGGGTACGGGTCTTGTTGCCCTCGACGACCTTGACGTGCACCTTGAGGGTGTCACCGGGGCGGAACTCCGGGATGTCGGTCTTGAGGGAGGCTGCGTCGACAGCGTCGAGCGTCTTCATGGCGATATCGCTTCCTGCAGGCGCCACAGGTCGCCCACTCGTGTGGGGATGAGGGTCGTGCTTCACGGCCGAAGCCGGCGCCCACCCCGAACGCGTCCCCTGTGGCGGGGCGAACCGGGGACCATCCTCGGACAGTCAGGTATGCGGGCCTGCGTAGTCTGCCACGATGACCCCCGGCGCCCCAAACCCGGGGCGCTCCGCGTCGGTTCGGGCCCCCATCATCGGTCCGCCGACCGGGAGCCCGAATCGAGGAGCGGGGACGGACGATGGCTGTGCATGAGCGGGCGGGGACCGT
>JAUHZW010000268.1 GCA_030425745.1 Actinomycetes bacterium | reverse complement strand
GGGCCTTCGCGGCCGTGCCACGTCGCTTGGACGTCCATGAGGACTTCCCGGACCCGTACCTGATCATCGGCCACGAGGGATCTCTCACCGATTCCCTGAAGGCGGTGTGCCGGGAGCTGGGCATCCAGGACCGCGTGCGATTTATCGGACGTGTGTCGGAGACCGAGCTCGTCCCCCTTCTGGGCCGCGCCGCCTGCTACGTCACGGCATCGGAGGTCGACGGAACGTCAGTGACCCTCCTTCAGGCCATGGCGTGCGGTACGCCGGTGGTCGCGAGCGCCACCCACGGCAACCTGGACTGGGTGCGCGCGGGCGAGACGGGCTACACCTTTCCCACCGCGGATGTCGGGGCCCTGGCAGACGTCCTGGTCGAGGTCACGGCTCGATATCCGATCGCGATGGTGGAGCGCGCACGCCATGAGGTGCAGGAGCGGGCGGACTGGCATGCCAACCTCGGCAGGCTCCGCAGGGCGCTCCAGACCGCGGAGTCGGCGTCCGGAGCCTAACTCCCGCCGCGGTTGTTGGACGGCCCATTGTCGGACGTGCTCGGGCCCCGAGCCGAGTGATCGCGGTCTCATCGGCTGACTAGGATGGAAGCGTTTGCGGGCGGAGGGTCCGCACCCCACAAGGGTCAATCGGTACCAACACCACGGTCAACAGGGAGTACTCAGTGACAGTCAAGGTCGGCATCAACGGCTTCGGTCGCATCGGTCGCAACTTCTTCCGCGCTCTGCTCGCCAGCGGCGCTGACGTCGAGGTGGTGGGCGTGAATGACCTCACCGACACCACCACCCTCGCGCACCTGCTCAAGTACGACAGCATCCTCGGTCGCCTCAACGCTGACGTCGAGGCCGGCGAGGGGGAGATCCTCATCGACGGCAAGGCCCTTCCGGTCTTCGCCGAGCGTGACCCGGCGGCGCTTCCGTGGGCCAAGGTCGGCGCGGACATCGTCGTGGAGTCCACCGGCTTCTTCACCAATGCCGAGGATGCCGCGAAGCACATCGCCGCCGGCGCGAAGAAGGTCATCATCTCCGCGCCCGCCAAGGGCGAGGACATCACGATCGTCATGGGCGTGAACGACAAGGACTACGACCCCGCGGTCCACAACGTCATCTCCAACGCCTCCTGCACCACGAACTGCCTCGCCCCGATGGCCAAGGCCATCGACGACGCCTTCGGCATCGAGCGCGGCCTGATGACGACGATCCACGCGTACACCAACGATCAGAACATCCTCGACTACCCGCACAAGGACCTGCGTCGTGCGCGTGCCGCGGCCCTGAACATGATCCCCACGTCGACGGGCGCCGCGAAGGCCATCGGCCTGGTCATGCCGAACATGAAGGGCAAGCTCGACGGATACGCCATGCGGGTGCCGGTGCCCACCGGTTCAGCGACCGACCTCACGGTCGAGCTCAAGAACGCCGCCTCCAAGGAGGAGATCAACGCCGTGGTCAAGGCTGCGGCCGAGGGTCCGCTCAAGGGCATCCTGCAGTACACCGAGGATCCGATCGTCTCCACCGACATCGTCACCGACCCGGCCTCCTGCATCTTCGACGCAGGCATGACCAACGCCAACGGCAACATGGTCAAGGTTCTCGGCTGGTACGACAACGAGTGGGGCTACAGCAACCGCCTCGTCGACCTCGTCGGCCTCGTGGGCTCCAAGCTCTAGGAATCACTCATGAAGTCACTCGACGACCTCGATGTCGCCGGGCTCACCGTGTTGATCCGGGCGGACTTCAACGTCCCCCTGGCCGACGGGCCCGACGGCACACGTGTGATCACCGATGACGGTCGCATCGTCGCCGCCCTTCCCACGCTGGAGCACCTGCGTGGGAAGGGGGCGCGCGTCGTCATCGCCGCCCATCTCGGGCGAGCCAAGGGCGAGCGAGTCCCTGAACTGAGTCTGGCTCCCGTGGCAGCCCGGCTGGGGGAACTGCTCGGCACACCCGTCTCGCTGGCCGATCTCGCGGATGCGCCAGCCCTCGTGGCGGGCATGGCCCCCGGTGACGTGCTCCTGGTGGAGAACATCCGGTTCGATGCCCGCGAGACGAGCAAGGTGGCCGAGGAGCGTCAGGCTCTGGCGGCCGAGCTCGCGGCGCTGGCCGATGTGTACGTGTCCGACGGATTCGGCGTGGTCCATCGCAATCAGGCGTCGGTCACCGATGTCGCGCGGCTCCTGCCCAATGCCGCGGGGCGGCTGGTGCACAAGGAGGCCTCGGTCTTCGGCAGCATCATGGCCGAGCCGGCTCGGCCGTTCGTCGTCGTGCTCGGCGGGTCCAAGGTGAGCGACAAGCTCGGGGTGATCGGCAATCTGATCACGCGTGTCGATCGGCTGCTCATCGGCGGTGGAATGGCCTACACCTTCCTGGCCGCGCAGGGTCTGGGGGTCGGGGACTCCCTGCTGGAGGCCGATCAGATCGACACCGTCCGGGGATTCATCGAGGAGGCGGCTCAGCGCGGCGTAGAACTGCTCGTGCCCGTCGACTTCGTCATCGCCGATCGGTTCGCGGCGGATGCCGCAACCGAGATCGTCTCGGCGGACGCGATTCCCGACGGCTGGATGGGCCTGGACATCGGTCCCCAGACGCGCGAGCTCTTCGCGTCCAAGATCGCCGATGCCGGCACGGTCGTGTGGAACGGCCCGATGGGCGTGTTCGAGATGGAGCCGTTCGCCGGGGGCACACTGGCCGTGGCGCGGGCCATGGCCGATTCGGATGCACTCACGGTTATCGGCGGCGGTGACTCGGCCGCAGCCGTGCGGATCCTCGACGTCGATGACACGAAGTTCACCCACATCAGCACCGGTGGCGGTGCGAGCCTTGAGTTCCTGGAGGGCAAGACGCTCCCGGGTCTCGCAGTCCTGGAGGAGGAGGCCTGATGGCCGACGCACGCAAGCCGCTCATGGCGGGCAACTGGAAGATGAATCTGAACCACCTCGAGGCGATCGCCCTCGTCCAGAAGCTTGCCTTCGCCCTCAATGACGAGG
>JAUHZW010000267.1 GCA_030425745.1 Actinomycetes bacterium | reverse complement strand
AGCAGAGCTGGCAGCAGCACCGACGGGAACTGGCTGATATCGGTGACGAGTCCGAAGTAGGCGAAGAAGACCGCGGCCAGGAGTTCACGCAGAGGATCGAGGCGACGACGGGCCACCTCGGCCACCTCGCCGGTGAGCAGCAGGCCGACGAGGAAGGCGGCCACCGCTGAGGAGAAGGACAGTCGCGTCGCGAGACCCGCTGCCGCGACCGCGAGGCCGAAGACGACGAGCAGCAGGCCCACCGGCTCTGCCCCGCGGAAGAACCGCGGAGTCCAGTCGCTTCGGCGTACCGCCACGACAAGCACGACCGCCACGACCATGAGCGCGACACCGACGCTGATGAGGCCGGCGATGAGGCCGGTGCCGGTGAGCACGACGGTGAGCACCGGCAGGTACGGGGCCATGACGAGGTCCTCGATGACGAGGATGCTCACCACCGGCCCGGTCTCGGGATTGCGCCGCCACCTAAGGTCCTTGACGACCTGCGAGACGATGCCGCTGGAGGAGATGTACGTGACGCCGCCGAGGGCCACGGCGCCGGCGACTCCCCAGCCGAAGGCCAGCCCCATCGCGGCCCCGGGCAGGGCGTTGATCAGGTCGAACGCACCCGGCCCCTTCTGGCGGCGTGCGTGGTCGACGATCTCCCGGCCCGAGTACTCCAGACCCAGCAGGAGCAGCAGCAGGATGACGCCCAGTTCGGCGACGACCGGGATGAAGGTGCCCTCGGTGTCGACCCCGACGCCCGGGGCATTGCCGAGGATGAGGCCGCCGATCAGGTAGAACGGCACGGCCGAGAAGCCGAAGCGGTGGGCGACCCGGGCGAGGATCCCGAGGATCACGAGCAGAACGCCGAACTCCAGCAGCAGGGTCGCGTCGACCGCCGGGGATCCGGCCGCAGGGACCATGCCCGGCACCGCCGCAGCGACGACACCTGTGCTCGCGATCATGGATCGATCCTGCCAGTGAAAGGCCGATGCTGCGTCACTCGTTGAGCACCCGGGAGGGTTTCTGACTCAACAAGCGACGCAGCATCGCCGGTCGTGCGGTGGAGGGTGCCCCTAGAAGGCCTCCTCCGGGAGCTCCATGATGTCGAGCGTGGTCGCCTCAGCGACGGCGCGCTCGGCCGCCAGCAGCGGCAGTCGGTTCCGGGCGAACCAGCGGGCCGTCTCGATCTTGCCCTCGTAGAACGAGCGGTCGCGCTCGGGGGCGCCGTCCGCCAGAGCCTTCGACGCCACCTCGGCCTGGCGCAGCAGCAGCCAGCCGATGATGAGGTCGCCGCTGGCCATCAGCAGGCGGGTCGTGTTGAGGCCGACCTTGTAGACCTCGGACGGGGTGTTCAGCGACTCCATGGCCCAGGTGCCCATCACCCCGACGAGCGCCTGCACGTCCTCGAGCGCCTTGCCGAGCAGCTCGCGCTCGGCCTGCAGCTGACCGGAGCCCTCATCGCCCTTGACCGTCTCGGTCATCTGGGCGGCGAGGTAGAAGATCGCGTTGAACTGGTCCTTGACCATCTTCCGGAAGAAGAAGTCCAGGCCCTGGATCGCCGTCGTGCCCTCGTAGAGGGTGTCGATCTTCGCGTCACGGATGTACTGCTCGAGCGGGTAGTCCTGCAGGAAGCCCGAGCCGCCGAAGGTCTGCAGGCCGACAGCCAGCAGTTCGTAGGACCGCTCTGAGCCCACACCCTTGACGACCGGCAGCAGCAGGTCGTTCATGCGGGTGGCGAGGTCGAGGCTGACGCCCTCCGGCAGTTCCATGCCGGCCTCGCCCATCTGCACGAGGTCCTGCCAGTAAGCCGTGTACGCGATGAGTGCGCGCATGCCCTCGGCGTAGGACTTCTGCAGCATCAGGCTGCGGCGGACGTCCGGATGGTGCGTGATGGTCACGCGCGGGGCGGTCTTGTCCGTCATCTGCGTGAGGTCAGCGCCCTGCACGCGGGTCTTGGCGTAGTCGAGGGCGTTCAGGTAGCCGGTCGACAGGGTCGCGATGGCCTTCGTGCCCACCAGCATGCGGGCGTACTCGATGACCTTGAACATCTGTGCGATGCCGTTGTGTTCGTCGCCGAGCAGGTAGCCGATGGCCGGATCGTCGGGATCCGCGCCGAAGGTCATCTCGCACGTCGTGGAGGCCTTCAGGCCCATCTTCTTCTCGACGTTGGTGGCGTAGACACCGTTGCGCTTGCCGAGCTCGCCGGTCTCACCGTCGAACAGGTACTTGGGGACGATGAACAGGCTCAGGCCCTTGGTGCCCGGGCCTGCTCCCTCGGGACGGGCCAGCACCATGTGCACGATGTTCTCGGCCATGTCGTGCTCACCGGAGGTGATGAAGCGCTTGACGCCCTCGATGCGCCAGGTGCCGTCACCGTTGTCGATCGCCTTCGCGCGACCGGCGCCGACGTCGGAGCCGGCGTCCGGCTCGGTCAGCACCATCGTGGCGCCCCAGAGCCGATCGATCATGATCTGCGCCCAGCGCTTCTGCTCCTCGGTGCCGTAGAAGTCCATGACGGCGGCCATGCTCGGGCCGTTCATGAACATGAAGGCTGCCGGGTTGCTGCCGAGCATGAGCTCGCTGGCTGCCCACCGCAGCGACGGCGGAGCGTCGGTCCCACCGAGGTGCTCGGGGAGGTCCAGTCGCCACCACTCGGCCTGCTCGAGCGCCGAGAAGGCCTTCTTGAACTCCTCGGGCATGACCACGGTCTTGGAATCCGGGTCGTACACCGGGGGCTTGCGGTCGGAGTCGGCGAAGGGCTCGGCGAGCGGCCCGCTGGCGAGGCGGTCCACCTCGTGCAGCACCTCGCGCGCCGTGTCGGCGTCCATCTCCGCGAACGGACCGGTGCCCATGCGCTCGCCGGCGTTGAATACCTCGAAGAGGTTGAACTCCAGATCGCGCACGTTGCTCTTGTAGTGGGTCATGACGGTTCCTCCCGGTGTCCCAGTCGGCTCCGGCAAGGGGCGACTGGATCGCTGTTGTTACTGGCGAGTAACTCCATGATGCTACTC
>JAUHZW010000010.1 GCA_030425745.1 Actinomycetes bacterium | reverse complement strand
GAGGTCTTCGGTCAGCGGCTTGACGCCGGGGAAGTCTCCGCCGGTGACGGTGTGGCCGCCGCGCCAGAACGCATCGAGCTGCGAGACGCCATCGGCCTTGCCCACCGAGATGAGGTCGAGGACCTCCTCCATGTTCGCGGTGAAGCTGTAGTCGATGAGCGGGGTGAAGTGCTCCTCCAGCAGGCGCACCACGGCGAACGCGGTGAAGCTGGGCACCAGCGCCGAGCCCTTCTTCCACACATAGCCTCGGTCGACGATCGTCGACATGATCGACGCGTAGGTCGAGGGGCGGCCGATGCCGAGCTCCTCGAGCTTGGCGACCAGCTTGGCCTCGGTGTAGCGCGAGGGCGGGTTGGTGGTGTGGCCCTCGGGGTCAAGGTGCTCCGCGGTGACGGCAGCGCCCTCTCCCAGGCTGGGGAGCTCGCGGCCCTCGTCGTCGTTCTCCGTGATGTCCTTCAGCGCCGCGTAGAAACCCGGGAACACCACGACGGTGCCCGACGCGGAGAACTCCGCATCCGTGCCGTCGGCCATGACCGTGCCGAGCTTCATGGTGGTCGTGGCGACCTGGGCGTTGGCCATCTGCGACGCCACCGTGCGCTTCCAGATGAGGTCGTAGAGCGCGAACTCGTCGGCGTTCAGCTCGCCGGACACCTCACCGGGGGTGCGGAAGACGTCACCGGCGGGGCGGATCGCCTCGTGCGCCTCCTGGGCGTTCTTCACCTTGCTCTTGTAGGTGCGGACGCCGTCGGCGACGTACTCAGGGCCGTAGAGGTCGCGAGCCTGATTGCGGGCCGCAGCGACGGCCTGCTCGGACAGGTGCACCGAGTCGGTTCGCATATAGGTGATGTAGCCGTTCTCGTACAGGCTCTGCGCCACCCGCATGGTGCGCTGGCTGCCCCAGCGCAGACGGTTGGACGCCTCCTGCTGCAGGGTCGAGGTGATGAACGGGGCCTTGGGCGAGCGCTGCCCGGGCTTCTGCACGACGGACCGCACGGTGAACTGCTGCCCGGAGAGCTCGGAGGCAAGGGTCGTGGCGCGGGTCTCATCGAGGACGACGACGGAGTCCTTCTTCAGAGCACCGCGATCATCGAAGCTGTCACCGGATGCGATGCGCACGCCGTCGAGGCTGCTGAGCTTGGCATCGAACGAACCCGGTCCGAAGGTGCCGGTGATGTCCCAGTAGTTCGCGGCGCGGAAGGCGATGCGCTCGCGCTCCCGGTCGACGACGAGCCGCACGGCGACGGACTGCACACGGCCCGCGGACTTGGCCTCGCGACCGATCTTCTTCCACAGCACCTCGGACACCGGGTAGCCATACAGCCGGTCGACGATGCGGCGGGTCTCCTGCGCCTCGACCAGCTCCATGTTCAGGTCGCGGGGGTTCTCCACGGCCTCGCGGATGGCCTCCGGGGTGATCTCGTTGAACACCATGCGCTGGACGGGGACCTTCGGGCGCAGCACCTCCATCAGGTGCCAGGAGATGGCCTCGCCCTCGCGGTCCTCATCGGTGGCGAGCAGGAGCTCGTCGGCGTCCTTGAGGGCCTTCTTGAGGTCGGCGATGGTCTTCTTCTTGGACTCGTGGACGACGTAGTACGCCTGGAACTGGTCATCGACGTCGACCGCGAGCTTGGCCCACGGCTTCTTCTTCACGTCGGCGGGCAGTTCGGACGCCTTGGAGCACAGGTCGCGGACGTGGCCGACGGACGCCATGACGGTGTAGTCGGGGCCCAGGTAGCCCGCGATCTTCTTCGCCTTGGCCGGTGACTCGACGATCACCAGGGTCTTGTCCGCCACGTGCGGTCCGTCCTCTCCTGTCGGTTCCAGCCGGGGTCGTCCGGCTCGGGTCCGGAGTCTGACGGTACGACCCGTCGGTCTGTCAACTTCACCGACCCCCGTCGGCGCGGCTCGTCGGACCTTCCCCCGTAGGGGGAAAATAGCCGAGGCCCGTGTCCCGCAGAACGGAACACGGGCCTCGGTGGTGAACCTAGGCGTTGGCCGGGGTGTCCTCACTCACGGCGATCGGACGCCGCTTGGAGATGACCACCGCGACGACCACGATCAGCGCCGCGAGGAGGGCGATGCCCCACCGCAGTCCCTCGTTGGCCGACGCGCCCACGCTCATGGTCACGATGGCCGGCGCGATGAGCAGCGCGACCAGGTTCATGACCTTGATCAGCGGGTTGATGGCCGGGCCGGCGGTGTCCTTGAACGGATCGCCGACGGTGTCGCCGATGACCGTGGCCTCGTGGGCCTCGGATCCCTTGCCGCCGAAGTTGCCGTCCTCGACGAACTTCTTGGCGTTGTCCCACGCGCCGCCGGAGTTCGACAGGAAGACCGCCATGAGCACGCCCGTGGCGATGGTGCCGGCGAGGTAGGCGCCGAGGGCGCCCACACCGAGGCCGAAGCCGACCGCGATCGGGGTGAACACCGCGAGGATGCCCGGGGTGACGAGCTCACGCAGCGAGTCGCGCGTGACGATGTCGACGACCTTGCCGTACTCGGGCTTCTCGGTGCCCTCCATGATCCCGGGGTGGTCGCGGAACTGGCGACGCACCTCGAAGATGACCGCACCGGCGGCACGCGAGACCGCGTTGATGGCCAGACCGGAGAACAGGAAGACGACCGCCGCGCCGATGATCAGGCCGACGAGGTTGGCCGGGTTGGCGACGTCGAGGATGCCGAAGTACTGCGCCGGATCCGTGGCGGCCATGACCGCATCGGTGTTGCCGATCGACTCGACCGCTCCGAAGATCGCATCGCGGAAGGAGCCGAACAGCGCGGTCGCGGCGAGGACCGCGGTCGCGATGGCGATGCCCTTGGTGATGGCCTTGGTGGAGTTGCCGACGGCGTCGAGGCTGGTGAGGACGGCAGCGCCCTCGCCGTGGACCTCGCCGGACATCTCGGCGATGCCCTGCGCGTTGTCGGAGACCGGACCGAAGGTGTCCATCGAGACGATGACGCCGACGGTGGTCAGCAGGCCGGTGCCAGCGAGTGCGATCGCGAAGAGCGACAGCAGGATCGCGCCGCCACCGACGAGGTACGCGCCGTACACCGCCGCGCCGATGAGCAGTGCGGAGTAGACCGCGGACTCCAGACCGACCGAGATGCCGGACAGGATGACCGTGGCCGGGCCGGTGAGCGAGGTCTTAGAGACGTCGTCGACCGGGCGGCGGTTGGTCTCGGTGAAGTACGCCGTCAGCTGCTGGATGAGAGCGGCCAGCACGATGCCGATGATCACCGCGAGGATGACGAACAGGCGGGGGTTGACGGTGTTGGCCGCCTCGGCCGCCGCGATGCCGTTGAGGCCCTCGATCTCCTCCCAGCTGCCGGGCACCCAGGTGAAGACGGCCGCCACCACGAGGACCGCGGAGATGACCGCGGAGATGAAGAATCCGCGGTTGATCGATGCCATGCCGGAGCGATCGCCGGGGCGCGGGGACACCGCGAAGATGCCGATGACGGCGGTGATGACACCGATGGCGGGGATGACCAGCGGGATGACGAGGCCGAGGTCGCCGAACGCGGCGACGCCCAGGATCAGGGCCGCGACGAGCGTGACGGCGTAGGACTCGAAGAGGTCCGCGGCCATACCGGCGCAGTCGCCGACGTTGTCGCCCACGTTGTCGGCGATGGTCGCCGCGTTGCGGGGGTCGTCCTCGGGGATGCCCTGCTCGACCTTGCCGACGAGGTCAGCGCCGACGTCGGCGGCCTTGGTGAAGATGCCACCGCCGACTCGCATGAACATCGCGAGCAGTGCGGCGCCGAAGCCGAAGCCCTCGAGGACCTTGGGAGCCTCGCCCTGGTAGACGAGGACGACGAGCGCTGCACCGAACAGGCCGAGGCCGACGGTGAACATGCCGGCCACACCACCGGTGCGGAAGGCGATCTTCATGGCCTTCTGCTCACCGGACTCGTTGGCGGCGGCAGCCACGCGGACGTTGCCGCGCACGGCGAGCCACATGCCCATGTAGCCGGTGATGGCGGAGAACACCGCACCCACCAGGAAGAAGATGCTTCGGCCGATCTTCTCGCTCGTCGTATCCGCCGGGAGCAGGAAGAGGACGAAGAAGACGATGACCGCGAAAATGGACAACGTCTTGAACTGTCGGCTGAGGAAGGCCGCGGCCCCCTCCTGGACGGCAGCACCGATCTCCTGCATACGCGGCGTGCCCTCACTCGCGGCCAGCACCTGGCGCACGAGGAGGCCGGCCACGACAAGAGCTGCCAGCGCGATGACGGCAACGATGACGACCAGCGTCATGTTGCCCCCGCTCAACTCGATCATGGGTCTCCTTGGTCATAGGGCCCGGGCAGTGGGCCCTGCTGGTCGAAGGGCCCGGGCAGTGGACCCCACGGTCGACAGCGCGCGCCGGCGGTCCGGCTCGCGATTCGGCGAAGTCTACGCAGAATGGCCCTGCACTATGTGGATATCCACATAGTGGGACGCAGAGCACATTCCCCTACTGATGCCCGGCACCGCGCAGGGGGCGGTCAGGAGGCGAGGGCGTCAGCCAGGCTCGAGTGCAGGGGGATGACGACGTCGAGGCCGGTGAGACCCAGCACCTTCAGCACGCGCGGCGTCGCGACGACGACGTCGAGCGTGCCGTCGGCCTCGCGGGAGTGCTTGAGGGCCGCGACGAGAACGCCCAGGCCGGTCGAGTCGATGAAGTCCACCGCGGACAGGTCGATGATCAGCCGGCCACCGGGCTGCCGAGACAGCGGCCCGGTCTGCGCCTCGAGCACCGGTGCGGCGTGGGCGTCCAGCTCCCCCGCGGCCGTCACGATGCTGCGTCCGTCCTGCTCCGACACGCTCACGGTGAAGTCCACGAGCCCACTCTGGCATAGGGCGTCACCCCGGCAGCGCACAATGGCGCGATGCATGACGACGGGACGGACGCCGACGCGCTGCTGCAGCGCCTTGCCCACGGCCGGGACGACCGGCTCGTGCACGTCCATACCCGGCCGGAGCGCGCGGCCGGCACGGCCGACTGGCCCGACTGGCTCCCGGACGAGGTGCGGCAGGCTTTCCCCGCCATCGAGCAGCCGTGGCGGCATCAGGTGCAGGCCGCTGACCTCGCCCGATCGGGACGCCACGTGGCCCTGGCCACCGGAACCGCCTCAGGCAAGAGCCTCGCGTTCGGCATGCCCGCCCTCGCCCACGTGCTCGACGGCACCCGCGCCCTCAACGGGCGCGGAGCGACCGTCCTCTATCTCTCCCCCACCAAGGCCCTCGCCCAGGATCAGCTGCGCGGGCTGGAGGCCCTCGACCTGCCGTGGCTGCGGGCCGCGGTCTATGACGGAGACACCCCGTCGGACCATCGACCATGGATCCGTCAGCACGCGAACTACGTGCTGAGCAACCCCGACCTGCTGCACCACTCCCTGCTGCCGGGCCACGAGTCGTGGGCGAGCTTCCTGCGCCGCCTGCGGATGGTGATCATCGACGAGGCCCACGCGTACCGCGGGATCACCGGCGCACATGTGTCGGCCGTCGTGCGCCGCCTGCGACGCATCTGCGCGCACTACGGCGCCGAACCGGTCGTGTTCCTCGCCTCGGCCACGATGGCCGAGCCCGACGTCTCGGGAGCTCGCCTGATCGGTGCGCCGGTCACGGCGGTGGTCGACGACGCCTCGCCGCGCACCGGCCTGTCGATCGGGTTCTGGGAACCCCCGGAACTCGAAGCAGTGCCCGGCGCTCCGTCCCCGGGTCGGCGCAGCGCACTCGCCGAGACCGCCGACCTCATCGCCGACTGCGTGGTCGAGGGCCGGCAGACCCTCGCCTTCGTGCGCTCGCGTCGCGGCGCCGAGGCCACATCGGTGATGGCCCGCGAGCGGCTCACCGAGGTCGATCCTGAGCTCGTCGAGGGCGTCGCGGCCTACCGTGGCGGCTACCTGCCGGAGGAGCGCCGAGCCCTCGAGGCCCGGCTGCGCGACGGCACCGTGCGAGCCCTCGCCACCACGAACGCGCTGGAGATGGGCATCGATGTCAGCGGGCTCGACGTCGTCCTCGTCGCCGGCTGGCCCGGCACCCGCGCGAGCCTGTGGCAGCAGTTCGGTCGCGCAGGGCGGCGCGGGGCACCGGCAGCCGGTGTCTTCATCGCCCGCGACGATCCGCTGGACTCCTATCTGGTGCATCACCCGGAGGTCGTCGTTGAGCAGCCTGTCGAGGGCAACTCCTTCGATCCGGGCAACACGTACGTTCTGGCCCCGCACCTGTGCGCGGCTGCCGCGGAGCTGCCCCTGACAGAAGCCGACCTCGACTGGTTCGAGCCGTCGGCGCGGGCGGTGCTCGATGGGCTCGTGGCTGCCGGCTGGCTGCGTGCTCGCCCCCGCGGCTGGTTCTGGACACGCAATGAGCGGGCCAGCGACCTCACGGATCTGCGGGGCACGGGCGGCGTGGGCGTGCGGGTGGTCGAGGAGGGCACCGGGCGACTGCTCGGCACCGTCGACCGATCCTCGGCACCGTCGATGGTGCATGCCGGCGCGGTCTACGTGCACCAGGGCGTGACGCACGTGGTCGAGTCGCTCGATCTGGAGGACTCGGTCGCGGTCGTCGTCGAGCAGCCCGTCGACTACACGACCCTCGCACGTTCGGTGAGTGACATCCGCATCGTCGACACCCTCGACTCCAGTGCCGACGGCGTGCTGCACCGCGGCCTTGTCGATGTGAGCTCGCAGGTGGTCTCGTTCCAGCGACGTCGACCGAACGGACAGAACCTGGGCGAGGAGCAGCTGGACCTGCCGGTGCAGGAGCTGCGCACGCAGGCCGTGTGGTGGACGCTGCCCGAGGACACGGTCGTGGCCGCCGGTGTGCCCGCGGCCGACATCCCCGGCGCCGCCCACGCGGCCGAGCACGCGTCGATCGGCATCCTGCCGCTGTTCGCCACGTGCGACCGCTGGGATCTCGGCGGCGTCTCCACCGCTCACCATCCGGACACCGGCCAGCCCACGGTGTTCGTGTACGACGGATACCCCGGCGGGGCCGGCTTCGCAGACCGCGGATTCCGGTCAGCGCGTTCATGGCTTGCGGCCACGCGCGAGGCGATCGCGTCCTGCGAGTGCTCCGCCGGCTGCCCCTCATGCGTGCAGTCGCCCAAGTGCGGCAACGGGAACAACCCACTCGACAAGCACCTCGCCGTACGCCTGCTCGACCTGGTGCTCGCTCAGCCGGGGCTGTCCGCCAGCACATAGCCGGCACGTGCCTGAGCCTCGATGTCGCCCAGGTCGGCACCGAGCGCAGATGCCACCCGCTGCGCCGACGCGGGAGGCGCGACCATCACGCGGACCACGACATCCCCCTGATCCAGCGAGCACTGAGCCAGCCGCATGCCGTTGCTCTCGACGACGGCCCGCGCATGGTCACACGATGCGTCGCGAGCGCCGGCCACGGCGGCGAGATCCGCAACGGTCGCTGCGCGTGCCCGCGACACCGCGACACCGCCGACCATCGCGATGACAAGGGCGACGGACACGAGTGCCACGGTCAGCGCCAAGCTCCACACCGCCGCCGCACCGCGATCGCCCGTCACCACGACCACTCCCGTGGCATCGTCACCGACTGCTCAAGGGGAACGGCCAGTCCATCGAGAAACGGCAACGGCGTCACGGCACTGTGCGTGACGTGAACGGTGACCCAGTCTCCCTGCGTGTCCACCGAGACGCGCTGCCCTTCCGGCACGCGCGCCCCGCGGACGGCGTCGTCGATCCCGACCCCCCGACCGACGTCACGGGCGATCTGGCGCGCGGTGTCGGCCATGCCGAGGGACGTCCCCACCAGAGAGAGGCCCCAGATCAGAGCCGCGGCCACGGCCATGAGCACCGGGATGGCGATCGCGGTCTCGGCGATGACCATCCCATCGTCCGCGCAGGCACCGGCTCGACTGCCGTCGTCCCGCTGGCGGAGGCGCTCACACCTCCACCAGCGGGACGACGCCCGGTTCTGCAGCATCAGCCGCCCAGCATCGTCTCGAAAGCACCGCTCACCAGCGTCCAGATGAGGTTGCGGACCTCATCGCTGGTGAGCAGCTTGATGAGAACGCCGCCCAGGCCGGCGGCTGCAACGGTGCCGACGGCGTACTCTGCCGTCGACAGTCCGTCGTCGTTCTTCATGTGCTTCCGGATGCGTGCCACGTGACTGGTCACGGAAATCTTCTTCATCGGAACTCCCTCAACAGGTGCCCGCTCTCGCGGATGTGCCGACCATCGGCACCGCCGGTGAACCCGGTGACGCCACGCTCGCCGCTCGCCCGACCGCGCAACAGGGGGCAGTTCGGAACTGGGGATGGGTGACCACGATCTGCGCGCCTGTGGACAGTCACAGGATCCCGACGAGGCCGGAGGCCAGTGAGGCGACGACGGGCACCACCCCGATGAGCAGGAAGGCCGGCAGGAAGCAGGCGGCCAAGGGCGCCACCGCCCGCACGCCCGCGGCGCGCGCGGCGACCTCGACCTCACGCCGGTGCTCGCGGCGCAGGTCATCTGCAGCGCGGGCGAGCACACCCGATGCGGGAGCACCGGACCGGTGCGCGCGCCGCAGGGCATCCACGATCGCCCGATGTGCCTCCGGTGGATCGACGCCGTCCCAGGCCTCGACCGGATCCGCGCCCAGATCGATCGCCCCGACCACCGGTGCGAGGAAGGAGGCGGTCGGCTCGCCGACGGCGTGAGCGGCCACGTCGAGGGCATCCCGGGCCGTCGCCCCGGAGGCCAGCGTCGCGGCCAGCAGGTCGGCCAGGAGCGCCGACTGACGGGTGAGCCGATCGCGCCGCTGCCGTACGGACCGCGGCTCGAGTCGGCCGACGAGGCGAGGCACGAGCACCAGCGCCACCAGCGCGGCGACCGCTCCCACCACTCCGCCGAGGAGGACGAACAGGCCGACTGCCGCCACCGCGGCCGCCAGCCATCGCAGGTGGCCCGCATCATCGGCACCTCGTGCCGGTTTCCCCGACCGCCGTCGCCCGAGATGCCGAAGCCGATCATCGGGACGGTCGGGCAGCCACCACCAGACGCAGACACCGCAGAGCAGCGCCGCGAGCGCGGTCACAGCCGACGCTCCACGCCGGCGGCGATCCGGCCCGTCCACCACATCCCGATGAGGGTGAGCCCCCCACCGACGCCGAGGCAGAGACGGCCCGGCAGCGAGCCGAGCAGCCACGTCAGCGGATCCGCTCCGAGCATCACTCCCAGACCCAGACCGACGACGGGCAGGATCGACAGCAGCCGAGCCGTGGAGCGCGGTCCGGCCAACTGGGCCTCCATCTCGACCCGCACGTCCTCGGCAGCACGGGCCGATGCAGCCACGTGCTGGATGGCCTCGACCAGCCCGGCGCCGCGCGACCCGACGCGCCAGCACGCGGCGACCTGACCCAGCACCAGATCGGACTCTGCATCACGGTCCAGTGCCTCCGCGACGCCGTCTCCCCAGCGGGCAGCGACCGCGGCCTGCGGCCAGACGCTCGGCTCACCCTGGGAGCGCAGGAGCGCGTCATGCGGAGGGGCACCCGCCTCGAGTTCTGCCGCCAAGGCACCGATCGCCTGCAGCACCCGGGCGCGGTGACGGGCCTTGCGTCGGCGCGAGCCCGGCCCGATGCCGCGCCGACGCCACCACAGCTGCGCCGACGATCGCACCGCGGCGGTCGGAGATCCGTTCGCGGAGCCCGACATCGACGCGATGCGCTGGTCGGCCGCTGATCGCAGCGCGAGGGTCGCGGCCAGCGCTGCCAGCGCCGCAGCGATGATGATCATGGCCGGTCGATCCGATGACGCAGCTCTGCGAACGCGGTTCCCCGGATCAGCTCGTCACCACAGCGCTGCAGGGCCGGCACCGTGTGCACGACGCCGCCCTCCCCCGGCTCCAGCAGGTGCAGCCCGGTCAGAACGCGTTGCCCCGTCGGGCGTCGCCCCAGATGCATCACCGCATCGACACCCGCCCCGAGCAGGGCATGCAGCGCGGGCCGGTCGAGCCCGGCCATCAGTCCGAGGGCCTCGAGTCTGGCCGGGACGTCCTCCGCAGCGTTGGCGTGGACCGTCCCCGCCCCGCCCTCATGCCCGGTGTTCATGGCGGCGAGCAGGTCGACGACCTCCGCGCCGCGCACCTCGCCGACGATGAGCCGATCCGGTCGCATCCGCAGCGCCTGCCGCACCAGGTCGCGGCTCGAGACGGCTCCCGAACCCTCGACGTTGGCGAGCCTGGACTGCAGGCGCACCACATGAGGATGCGCGGGAGCCAACTCGGTGGAGTCCTCGACGACGACGATCCGGTCGGTGTGCGGAACCGCGCCGAGCAGCGCGGACAGCAGCGTGGTCTTGCCCGACCCCGTTCCGCCTGACACCAGGAACGCCAGGCGCGCCCGCACCATGTCGCGGAGCAGCGCCGCGGTCTCGTCGTCCATGGTCCCGCGCTGGACCATCGCCTCCAGGGTCAGCGCCTGCCGTGACGGCACCCGCAGCGAGATCACCGTGGAGTCGACCGCCACGGGAGCGAGCACCGCATGGAAGCGGACTCCGCCGGGCAGTTGGGCGTCGACATGCGGCGCAGCATCATCGAGCCGTCGCCCGGCCGTCGCGGCGAGGCGCTGGGCAAGCCGGCGCACATCCGCCTCGGTTCCGAGCCGCACATCGACACGTTCCAGACCGCGCCCCCGATCGACCCACACGGCATCCGGGGCGTTGACAAGGACGTCCGTCGTCGTGGGGTCAAGGACCAGGGGTTCGAGGGGACCGAGGCCGACGAGTTCCTGGCGCAGCAGCCGGACGAGGTCGAGGACGGCATCGTCGCCGAGCACGAGACCCTCATCACGCAGGGCGGCGGCGACGCGCCCGGGGGTGGCGTCGCCGCCGGTGGAGAGCAGCCGGGAGCGCACCCGGTCGACGAGCATGCCGGTCATCGCACGCCTGCGATCCACGGGAGTGTCCGACGGACCGCACGGGCGTATCCGCCACGCAGGCCCGGTCCCTCGCCGGACTCGCAGCGTCGGGCGAGCGAGGGCACGTGTGGAAGGTCGCCGAGGACGGGCGCGTCCAGACTCGCCGACACCGAGTCGGGGCTGACACCTCCCGGATGGCGTCGGACGACGAGACCCAGCGAGGCGCTGCGGTCCGCGAGCCCCTCGGTCAGCCGGGCCGTGGCCGCCACACCGCGCACGGTCGCTGCCGTGACGAGAGCCGTTCGATGCGAGCGCGCGAGGGCCAACTCCGTGGCTGCGTCCAGCCACCGGGCGACGTCGAGGATCACGAGGTCGAACCCACGCTCGCCGGCGTCGAGCACCGAGGACAGCGCATCGGGCTCGATGCGTCCGGCACCCATCCGACCCCACGAGAGGACCGAGACGCCCGCCCACTCCGGCAGGGCCTGACGGAGGGTCGTCGCACTGAGCCGGCCTCGCGTGGCAGCGAGTTCCTCCCAGCGGGTGGCCGGCGTTGACTCCTGCCCGAGGAGGACATCGATCCCACCGGCCGAGGGGTCGAGATCGACCAGGAGCACGCGCTGATCCTCGGCAGCCAGAGCCGCGGCCGCCGAGGCGAAGGTCGAGGCACCGGCGCCGCCGCCGGTCGACATCACCGACACGACGGTGCCGTTGGTCGGCGGGCCCTCCCCGCTGTCGGCGAGGCGGTCGATGAGCCAGCGCTCGGCGTCCGGCAGGCAGGCCACATGCTCAGCGCCGAGCGTGACGGCCCGCTGCCAGTCTGCGTTGGCCACGTGCCGGCCGACGAGCACGACGTCGCGTCTCCGTTCCGGGCGCATGCCGGCGACCCGGGCGGCGAGGTCCACGCCGACGAGGATCAGCGGCGCGAGCGACCACCGGCTGCGGGCTGCCTCGGCATCCGTCGCCAGATGCACCTCGACTCCGTTCGCCGCCGCGAGCCGCACGATCTCGTCGACCAGCTCCGGGTCCTCGCTGACCACCAGTGGCCTGTCCATGGCTTCCCTCTTCCGTCGTCATGGGAGGACAACGGTGCGTCGTGCAGGGGCGCTGCGCGGATCGGATGTTCATCCTGTGGACAACCTCGGGTCCGCCGGAGCCTGTGGATGAACGGGTACCGTCGGGTCATGGCTTCCGATGACGTCGTGGGCGACGCGGCCTCCGGGCAGCGTCAGGCGGCCTTCTTCGATCTGGACAAGACGATCCTCGCGAAGTCCAGCTCCTTCGCGTTCGCGCGGCCGTTCTACAAGGAGGGGCTGATCGGTCGCAGCGACGTCGTCCGCAGCGCGTACGCGCAGTTCGTCTACCTCGCGTCGGGCGCGGACCACGACCAGATGGAGACGATGCGGGAGTACATGTCCAAGCTCGTCGAGGGCTGGAACGTCGACAAGGTGCAGGGCATCGTCGGCGAGACGCTGGACGAGATCGTGGATCCGATGGTCTACCAGGAGGCCGTCGACCTCATCAACGAGCACAAGGCGGCCGGCCGCGACGTCATCATCATCTCGTCGTCCGGCACCGACATCGTCGAGCCGATCGGGGCGCGGCTGGGTGTGGACCTCGCGATCGGCACACAGGTCGCGATCGAGGAGGGCGCCTACACCGGCGAGATCCTGTTCTACGCCTACGGCGAGGGCAAGGCCGAGGCGATGCGGTCGCTGGCGGAGGAGCGGGGCTACGACCTCGCCGAGTGCTACGCGTACAGCGACTCGCACACCGACCTGCCGATGCTGGAGGTGGTCGGTCATCCGGTGGCGGTGAACCCGGACTCCGAACTGCGCAAGGTCGCGGTGGAGAACGAGTGGCCGATCGTCGACTTCGCGAAGCCGGTGGCGATGCGGGAGCAGGCGCAGCGGCGGTCCGCAGTGGCCGCCGGGGCCGGTGTCGCGATCGGGGCGGTGGCGCTGGGGATCACCTGGTACGCCCGCCGCCGCGGCTCCCGCTACTGATTCCATAGCTGAGCGTCACAAAGCACCGCTTTTGTGACGCTCAGCTATGGAATCGCCGGAGCCGTTTCGCGAGTGCGTCGGTCGCCAGGTCCCGCGGACCCCACCGGATGAATCCGTAGCCCTCGGCGCGGATGTCGTCCTCGCGCCGCTTCTCGGCGTACACGGCCTCCGCATCGCCGTACTTCAGCCGGCCGTCCGCCTCACCCACCAACCGCGCCTCCTCCCACAGGACGTCGACCCGACCGAGGAACCGACCGCCACGCGACCGGATCGAGACCTGACAATTCGGCAGCGGAACTCCTTGCTCAACGAAGTAGGCGTAGGACTCCGATTCCAGCGGGGACTCACGGATGCCGCTGATCAGGGCCCATGCCTGGCGCGCCCGACGCACCCCCCGCGCACCCACCAGACCATCGAGGCGTCGCGTCAGACCCCGGAGAGTGATGGCACCGGATGCGAGTGCCGCGTCGCCCACACACAAGGCGTCCGCCAGTGAGGCCGTCCTCGCCAGATCGATCCACGTGCGCTCCGGATTGGTCACGGGCACGCCTCGCCCCACCAGATCAGCGTCAGAGATGACGCCACTCCGGAAGCGGATCCCCGATCGACGACCCGTCCACACGCCCGGCGGAACAAGCAGCGTCACCTCAGACGGGGTGTCCGACGCCAGCGGATACCCCAGACATATCGCCGCGCTCTCGAACCCGACGGTGGACCCGGCATTCCGGTCTGCCAGCGCCATGGACCGGGAGGCATGGTCCAACCGCTCCCGTTGGAAGCGATTCGCCATCGTGGGGAGTGCGTCGCTGCGGCGGTATCGATCCCGCGCGACTCGGGTGAACACTCCGATCGCCACCCGGTACCGCACCTGCCGGGCGGAGAGGCCACGAGCCGCCGCATCGGCAAGCGAGAACACCGGAGGCAGGGCCGGGTCGCCATCCATGGAGCGGGGCACGGCTCAGAAGCCTGCGCTGCCGGCTCCGCGGACGCAAACAGCTGTCCACAGCCCGCGCCGAGACCTGCTCATGGCGACACCACAGAGACCGAGAAGTGTCCCTTCCAGCAGGTCTCGGCGTCGTTAGCCCTGAACGTAGATGTCGATGCTCGTGACCGGAGAGCGGAACCAGTCGGCCACCGTGCCGGGTGCCTCGGTCACCGGAGGGGCCGCCGTGTCACCGTCGACGCTCGCGTCCGGGACGACGAGCGCGACCCCGCTCACGGGAGTGCCCAGAACCTCCCCCATCTCGGCGGCCACGCACGTCGCGGTGGCCACGGCCGGCTGTGTCGCGACGTCGTCGGGCAGCCTGCCGTCAACGGTCGAGCAGCGCACCGGATCCGGTGCAGCCTGGGCGCGACGGGGATCCACATGGATGTGCAGGTTCACGATGCAGTCATCACCGCATTGCTCCAGACGTTCAGCCATGCGCGCTATTCGCGCAGCGGCCCGCTCGTCGTCACCAGCGTCCGGCGTGGACCTGACGCCCGTCACCAGCGAGGTGAGGTCGCTGCGGGTGTCGATCGAGTAGATCTGTGCGACCCCCTGAGCCTGGGCGACCTGGAGCACCTGCTGCGTGGGCACCGTCCCACCGGTCAGGCCGGTGCTGTGGCTCAGCGCGGTGTAGAGACTGCCGATCGCCATCGCTGGGGCGTCGCCAAGGGTCTTCACGTTGGTCTGCGTCACTGCGTCGGTGATCTGGGAGTTGACCGGGGTGTCGGCCGCGGTGGCAGCGCCGGCAGCACCCAGCGCAAACGTGAGAGAGGCCGCCAGAGCGCCTGCGACGTGGAGGATGACCATGTCCGCCACTATGACATGGGGTGGCTCTCGCGCCGCAACCTGCAGATAGCGTCACAACTGGCCGATTTTGTGACGCTATCTGCAGGTCTCGGCGGAACTAGGGGACGGCGCGGGCGCCGGCGGCCACCGCCGACGCGTGCCACACACACCACTCGGCCACGCCCTCGCGCGACCCGGTCGCGTACCCCCGCAGCGCCTTGACGTACGACGAGCGGCCGAGCTCGAGCATCCCGTTCTCCGGGATCGAGAACAACGACGGATCCACGCCGCGCTCGGCCAGCACCAGTCGCGTGACCGCACGCGAGAGCAGCCCGGATCCCCACGAGAACGGGCGCAGCACTGCGACCTCTGCGTGTGCGATCGCCGCGACCACGAGCGCCGGCGCCGCGGTAGGTGTGGTCAGCGTCTGGGCCAGCAGGGCCAGCCGGTCGGCGGCGGCCCGCGGCGGCGGCAGGGCCCCCAGATTCAGCGGGTCATCGGCCACAGCCTCGGATCGAGGCCGCCCGAGCTCCTCCTCCGCAACGAAGCCGGTCGCTCCCACGGCATGCAGGTGGGCCAGCGCCTGCAACGGGGCCGTGCCGAACACATCGACCTGCGTGGGCACCGCGGCGGTGATGCGCAGCGCCGCATCGAGCACGCGCCCCATCGGGGAGTCGTCGACATCCACCACGTCGGCGCCGTCGATCGCAGCGGAGTCCCGGGCACCCCGCTGCCGGGAGGCCGATGCGACCTCGGCCGCCTCGTTGCGAACGTCCCGCCGCCACAGCAGCCGGTCGATCTCCTCACGGGCCGCGGCGGCTGACTCCGTCACGGTCGGGATGGCCGCCAGCGCCGCCAGGGGATCGGAATTTGTGGGAAACACCCCCCTATCCAACCAAGCGCTTGATTCACTACAGAACGTGAGCGACGAGAACACCCAGGCCCTGTCCAACCTGTCCTACGAGGAGCGGGTCTTCCCGCCCAGCCCGGAGTTCGCGAAGCAGGCGAACGCCCAGCCGGAGATGTACCGCGAGGCCGACGCCGACCGCCTCGGCTTCTGGGCCGAGCAGGCCCGGCACCTGACCTGGGCCCAGGACTGGAGCGAGATCCTCGACTGGTCCGACGCCCCGTTCGCGAAGTGGTTCGTCGGCGGCCGACTCAACGTCGCGTACAACTGCGTCGACCGCCACGTCGAGGACGGCTTCGGCGATCAGGTGGCGATCCGCTTCGAGGGCGAGCCCGGCGACCGACGCGACATCACGTACGCCGAGCTGCAGGACGAGGTCAGCAGGGCCGCGAACGCGCTGACCGAACTCGGCCTCGTGGCTGGCGACCGCGTCGCCATCTACATGCCGATGATCCCCGAGGCGATCGTCGCGATGCTCGCCTGCGCCCGCATCGGCGCCCCGCACTCGGTCGTGTTCGCCGGTTTCTCTGCGGAGGCGCTGCGCAGCCGCATCGACGATGCTGAGGCCAAGCTCGTCATCACGGCCGACGGCCAGAACCGTCGCGGCTCGGCGATGGCGCTCAAGCCCGCGGTCGACGAAGCCGTCGCCGACTGCCCCACGGTCGAGCACGTCCTGGTCGTGAAGCGCACCGGCAGCGACGTCGAGTGGACCGACAAGGACGTGTGGTGGCACGACATCGTCGACCGGCAGTCGACCGAGCACACCCCCGAGGCGTTCGACAGCGAGCACCCGCTGTTCATCCTCTACACGTCCGGCACCACCGGGAAGCCGAAGGGCATCCTGCACACCTCCGGCGGCTACCTGACCCAGGCGGCGTTCACGCATCGCAACGTCTTCGACCTCAAGCCGGACTCCGACGTGTACTGGTGCACGGCCGACATCGGCTGGGTCACCGGCCACAGCTACATCGTCTACGGCCCGCTCGCGAACCGCGTGACGCAGGTCGTCTACGAGGGCACGCCCGACACCCCCGGCAAGGACCGCTGGTGGGACATCGTCGAGCGGCACAAGGTGTCGATCCTCTACACCGCCCCCACGGCGATCCGCACCTTCATGAAGTGGGGCGAGGACCTGCCGAAGGGCAAGGACCTGTCGAGTCTGCGGCTGCTCGGATCGGTCGGCGAGCCGATCAATCCGGAAGCGTGGATGTGGTACCGCGACGTCATCGGCGGCGGCCACTGTCCGATCGTCGACACCTGGTGGCAGACCGAGACCGGCGCGATGATGATCTCCCCGCTGCCGGGCGTGACCCCCTGCAAGCCGGGCTCCGCGATGGGCCCGCTGCCCGGCATCGGTGCGGCGATCGTCGACGACAACGGCACTCCGGTGGGCCACGGGTCCGGCGGCTACCTGGTGCTCACCGAGCCCTGGCCGTCGATGCTCCGCGGCATCTGGAGTGACCCGCAGCGCTACATCGACACCTACTGGTCGCGCTGGCCGCAGTACTACTTCGCCGGCGACGGCGCGAAGTGGGACGAGGACGGAGCCATCTGGCTGCTCGGCCGCGTCGACGACGTCATGAACGTCTCCGGCCACCGCATCTCGACCACCGAGGTGGAGTCCGCGCTGGTGTCCCACCCGAAGGTGGCTGAGGCCGCCGTGGTCGGTGCCGCGGATGAGACGACGGGCCAGGGCATCGTCGCGTTCGTCATCCTGCGCGGTGGAGTCCCGGCCGAGGAAGCCGAGGGCGAGGCGATCATCACCGATCTGCGCAACCACGTGGCGCACGAGATCGGCCCGATCGCGAAGCCGCGGCAGATCATGGTCGTGCCGGAGCTGCCGAAGACCCGCTCGGGCAAGATCATGCGCCGGCTGCTGCGCGACGTGGCGGAGAACCGATCTTTGGGCGACGCCACCACGCTGGCCGATCCGGCCGTCATGAGCCTCATCGCCGACGGGCTGAAGTCCGGTAGCGACGACTGAGCGGGTTACCCTCGGTCGATGACGATCACGCGGACTCTCTCCGTTCTGGGAACGACGGGCCTGCTGCTCACCGTCGGCGCCATCGCGCCGGCCCAGGCAGCCGACGAGGGCCTGCGCTCGATCCAGGTCTCGGTGGCGAACATGACCCCCGGTGAGCTGGTCATTCAAGGAGCCGAGGTGATGAGCGGCGAGTGGATCTCAGGCCTGCAGCCGACCCAGGGCTCGGCCGTCCCGCAGGATGCGACCACGCAGGTCGGTGCGATGAGCACGATGGCGAATCAGGGTCCGGCAGCGAGTTTCGTGCTGACCGGCGAGGGAGAGCCCGTCACCATCGCGATGTCGAACCCGTGGGCGGGATCGGCCGCGGTCCATGCCGTGTCGACCGGCAGCATCCTCGCCACGTCAACCCAGGTCGGCACCGGAAGCACCGCCCACGCGGACTTCACCGTGACCCTCGCCCCCAGCAGTGCGAGCACGCGGAGCGCCGTGTCGGCAACCGGCATGCGCGGGTCCATGCGCCTCACGGTGGACAACCGCACGGACAACGCGATGGAGATCAGTGACCTGCAGGAGTCCGCGATCCTGACCTGGCGCGGCGCGGCTCCGACAGTGGGTGAGGAACTCGAGGGGGCCACCTCCTGGCGCTTCGAGAACACCGACGGCCGAGGGGACGCCGGGGTGTTCATGGACCTCACGGGCAACGCCGGTGAGCGAGTCGTTGTCGCCGCGTCCATGCGGGCGGACGGCTCGCGATCAGCGGACGTCATCCACAGCGAGGGCGTCGAGGCCCGGGTCGTCCACAGCCCCGACTCTGGATGGCGGGTCATCGTCTCTGCCGCTTAGGGTTGCGGTGTGAGCACCGCCAACGAGTTCCTCAGCCGCCCGTCCTTCCGGCAGGCCCGCTGGCTGCGCGAGCAGTTGCGTGATGAGACCTTCGGCGGCGTCCTGCTCATCGTGGCGGCGGCCATCGCCCTGGTGTGGGCCAACTCCCCGTGGGGTGACAGCTACCTCCAGCTGATCGACTTCCAGGTCGGCCCGGAGTCCCTCGGGCTCAACCTGCCGCTCGGGGTGTGGGCCGCAGACGGGCTCCTCGCGATCTTCTTCTTCGTCGTCGGCCTCGAGCTCAAGCACGAGCTCGTCGTGGGGTCGCTGAGCAAGCCCGCGCAGGCCGTCGTGCCCGCGGCTGCGGCGATCGGCGGCATGGTCGTCCCAGCGCTCATCTTCGTCGTGATCAACGTCTCCATGGACGGTGGCAGCACCAAGGGCTGGGGCATCCCGATGGCGACCGACATCGCGTTCGCCCTGGCGGTCCTCGCGGTGTTCGGACGACGCCTGCCGGTGGCGCTTCGAGCGTTTCTGCTCACCCTCGCCGTGGTCGACGACCTCGGCGCCATTGCCGTCATCGCCGTGTTCTACTCGGACAAGTTCAGCCTGCCGTGGTTCGTCGCAGCCATCGCGATGTTCATCATCTACGCCGTGGCCCAGAAGATGCGCTGGACATCGCCGTTCCTGTACATCCCGCTGGCACTGCTGGCCTGGTACTTCACGCACGAGAGCGGCGTCCATGCGACCGTGGCCGGTGTCGTCCTCGGCCTCCTCACCCGGGTGAAGGCCGATCCGGGTGAGGGGGAGTCCCCGGCCGACCGTCTCGCCCACCGCATCCACCCGCTCAGCGCCGGAATCGCGGTGCCGATCTTCGCCTTCATGGCCGCCGGAGTGGACCTCCGCTCGATCGGCATCACCTCGGCCCTGACCGAACCCGTGGCGATCGGCATCATCCTCGGCCTGGTCCTCGGCAAACCGATCGGCGTGTTCCTCGGGGCGTGGATCACCGCCACCTTCACCCGTGCCTCGCTCGCCTCGGGCATCGCGTGGCGTGACGTCACCGCGATCGGCGTGCTGGCCGGCATCGGCTTCACGGTCGCCCTGCTGATCGCCGAACTCGGGTACGAGGAGAACCTCCTGCTCCTCGAGTCGTCGAAGCTCGCGGTCCTCGCGGCATCGCTCGTGGCTGCGATCCTCGCCGGCATCGCGCTGACCCTGCGGGGTCGCCACTACGCGGCGATCAGCGCCAAGGAGGAGATCGACGCGGACGGCGACGGAATCCCAGACGTGTACCAGGAGCAGGATCCCCGATAGCCTGATGAGGGTCGCGCTGCCCGCGATCCGCGTCGAAACGGAGGAACGATGCCGCCGCAAGCACAGCCCAGCATCAAGGATCTGGTCAGCAAGACGATGGCCGACGCCCAGCGTCTTGCCAAGGCTCAGGCGGCCCTCCTGCAGGCCGAGATGGCCGAGACCGGCGGCAAGATCGGCATCGGCAGCGCGATGGGCATCGCGGCCCTCGGTCTCGTGACCTTCGCCAGCCTGTTCCTGCTGCTCACCCTCGCGTTCGTCATCGTGGCACTCGGTCTGCCGATCTGGGCGGGCATGCTGATCGTGGCCGGACTCCTCCTCGTCGGCGCAGCGATCACCGGACTGCTGGCGCGCAAGAACTTCAGCGAGATCAAGGCGCCGGAGCTCTCCAAGGCTGAGTTCGAGAAGACCAAGGCCGCCCTCTCAGGCAGTCCCACCGGACACCCGGCGGATCGCGTCGAGGAGATCGTCGCCATCGAGGTCGACATCGAGGTGCCGACCGACCGCACCCCCGGCGCCTGAGTGGCGCTGCCCTCCCCCGACTCCGTCATCCAGGCGCCCGGGCCCTGGACGCATCGGGACATCTCCGCGAACGGCTCGCGCTTCCATGTGGTCGACCAGGGCTCCGGCCCGGCCGTGCTGCTCCTGCACGGCTTCCCGACGTTCTGGTGGACGTGGCGTCAGCAGCTCACGGCGCTGGCCGATGCCGGCTTCCGCGCGATCGCCATGGACCTGCGCGGCTACGGCGGCAGCGACCACCCACCCGAGGGCTACGACCCGCGCACACTGTCGGCCGACGTCGCCGGAGTGATCCGCAGCCTGGGCATCTCCGAGGCCGTCATCGTCGGCCACGGCTGGGGCGGGCTGGTGGCGTGGTCCACGGCCGTGC
>JAUHZW010000266.1 GCA_030425745.1 Actinomycetes bacterium | reverse complement strand
GGTGTTCAGCTTCAACTCACCGGTGTGGTTCAACGTCGGCACCACGGCTCCGCAGCAGGTGAGCGCCTGCTTCATCCTGAGCGTCGACGACACCATGGACTCCATCCTCAACTGGTACAAGGAGGAGGGCCTGATCTTCAAGGGCGGCTCCGGTGCCGGCCTGAACCTCTCGCGCATCCGCTCGAGCAAGGAGCTGCTGAAGTCCTCCGGCGGAACCGCCTCCGGCCCGGTCTCCTTCATGCGCGGCGCGGATGCCTCCGCCGGCACCATCAAGTCCGGTGGCGCCACGCGTCGTGCGGCCAAGATGGTCGTGCTCGACATCGACCACCCCGACATCGAGGAGTTCGTCGAGACCAAGGTCAGCGAGGAGGAGAAGATCCGCGTCCTGCGCGATGCCGGCTACGACATGGATCTCGGCGGCAAGGACATCACGTCCGTGCAGTACCAGAACGCCAACAACTCCGTGCGCGTCTCGGACCTCTTCATGAACGCGGTCGCGAACGGCGAGCCCTTCGGCCTCACCGCCCGCACCGACGGCTCGGTCGTCGAGAGCATCGACGCCAAGGGCCTGTTCCGCAAGGTCGCCGAGGCCGCCTGGGCGTGCGCCGATCCGGGCATCCAGTACGACGACACCATCAACGACTGGCACACCAACCCCGAGACCGGCCGCATCAACGCGTCGAACCCGTGCTCGGAGTACATGAGCCTGGACAACTCGTCGTGCAACCTGGCATCGCTGAACCTCCTCACCTTCCTGAAGGACGACGACACGTTCGATGCCGAGCGTTTCGCCAAGGCCGTCGAGTTCGTGATCACGGCGATGGACATCTCCATCTGCTTCGCGGACTTCCCGACCGTCCCGATCGGTGAGACCACCCGCCGCTACCGCCAGCTCGGCATCGGCTACGCCAACCTCGGTGCGCTGCTGATGGCGACCGGTCTGCCCTACGACTCCGACACCGGCCGCTCCTTCGCGGCTGCCATCACGAGCCTCATGACCGGCACCGCCTACAAGCGCAGCGCCGAGCTCGCGGGCATCGTCGGCCCGTACGAGGGTTACGCCCGCAACGAGTCCGCCCACAAGCGGGTCATGCGCAAGCACGCCGCGGCGAACGACAACATCCGCACCTTCGGCAGCCTCGACGGCGACGTCCTCAAGCTCGCCGAGAAGGCGTGGGAGAAGGGCCTGAAGATCGGCGAGAAGAACGGCTGGCGCAACGCCCAGGCGTCCGTCCTCGCACCCACCGGCACCATCGGCTTCATGATGGACTGCGACACCACCGGCATCGAGCCGGACTTCTCCCTGGTGAAGTTCAAGAAGCTCGTCGGCGGTGGCTCGATGCAGATCGTCAACAACACGATCCCGCGGGCGCTGCGTCGGCTCGGCTATGCCGAGGAGACCGTCGAGGCGATCGTGGAGTACATCGGCGAGAACGGCCACGTCGTGGATGCCCCGGGTCTGAAGCCCGAGCACTACAGCATCTTCGACACCGCGATGGGTCAGCGGGCCATCACCCCGATGGGTCACGTGCGGATGATGGCGGCCGTCCAGCCGTTCATCTCCGGTGCCATCTCCAAGACGGTCAACATGCCGGAGACGGCGACCGTCGAGGAGGTCGAGGAGATCTACTTCGAGGCGTGGCGGATGGGCGTCAAGGCGCTCGCGATCTACCGCGACAACTGCAAGGTGGGTCAGCCGCTCAGTGACGCCAAGGCGAAGAAGACCGATGAACTCGCCGATGCGACGGCCGAGGCCGTGCAGGCGGCCCTCGCCGGTCAGCCGGTGCGCAAGCGCCTGCCGAAGACCCGCCCGAGCCGCACCACCTCGTTCTCCGTCGCCGGAGCCGAGGGGTACATGACCGCCGGCTCCTACCCGGACGACGGTCTCGGTGAGGTCTTCCTCAAGCTCGGCAAGCAGGGTTCGACCCTGGCCGGAGTCATGGACGCGTTCTCGATCGCGATCAGCATCGCGCTGCAGTACGGCGTGCCGCTGGAGGCCTTCGTCAGCAAGTTCGTGAACATGCGGTTCGAGCCGGCGGGCATGACCGACGATCCGGACATCCGGATGAGCCAGTCGATCATGGACTACATCTTCCGTCGGCTGGCCCTGGACTACCTGCCCCTTGAGAAGCGCGAGGCGCTCGGCATCTTCACCGCCGACGAGCGTGCTGCCACCGTGGCGCAGTCCTACGGAACCCCGGCCCCGGCCGCGGACCTCGCGGTCGAGGAGGACGAGGACAGCGAGGTCGTCGCCGAGGCTGTGGTCGAGTCGGCTCCGGCCGAGCCGAAGGTCAGCACCGCGCACTCGAGCGCTGAGCTGCTCGAGGAGATCACCGGCACCGCATCCGATGCCCCGCTGTGCATGACCTGCGGCATCAAGATGCGCCCGTCCGGCTCGTGCTACGTGTGCGAGGGCTGCGGCAGCACCTCCGGCTGCAGCTGATCAGCGCTGTAGGTCTCACAGAACAGGGCCCCCGGGAATCCCGGGGGCCCTGTTCTGCCGTTGAGGATCGCACTACGCGCTGGGCAAGATCGCCATCGGGTGCTCGGGATCGATCAACTCCTGAAGTTCTATGACGTTGCCATCAGGGTCACGACCATAGGTGGCGCGCTGGGCACCGGCCCCCTCCTTCGCTGAGGGCGGCGGCGGGCAGTGGAAGGTCATCCCCGCGGCGGTGAGTCGCTCGTACTCGGTATCGATGTCGGTGACGTCCAGGCAGAAGTGGGTGTACCCGTGATGGTTGACCGGTCGCTGCGGATCCATGGGTGCACCGGGTGGGGAGAGGTACTCGAAGATCTCCAGATAGGCGTTGCCGAGCTTCAGCTTCGCGACCCGGGCCGAGGAGTTCTCCAGCCCGACGATCTCATCGACCTCCGGTGAGCCGGCCGGCCATCCGCTCACCTTGATCAGCTCCATGCCGATCACGTCACGGTAGAACGCGATGAGGCGGTCGAGGTCGGGGGTGCTGATGGCGACATGGTGGATTCCGCGGATCATGGGATGCC
>JAUHZW010000265.1 GCA_030425745.1 Actinomycetes bacterium | reverse complement strand
ATCGGACGGCTCGCGGTGCGGCTCGACATCTCCCGCCTGGTCTGCATCGGTGAGGGCACGAGGGTGATGCATCTCGGTGCGAGCAACGAGGGCTCGTGGGGTGAGGAGTCCATCCACGTGCCTGACGTCGAAGCAGCCATCGAGCTCCTCCGACAGCAGGTCCGGCCCGACGATGTCGTCCTTGTGAAGGCCTCACGTGCCGAGGGTCTGGAGCGGGTGGCCGAGGCGCTGCTGACGGAGGGTGCCGCATGAGACTCGTCGTCATCTCCCTCGGTATCGCGGCGGTCGTGTCGCTCGTGGGGACCCCCCTGCTCATCGCCCTGCTGGCACGCCACGGCTATGCACAGGCCATCCGGGTCTCGACGGATGACGAGGCCTACCCCGATCACGAGGCCAAGCGGGGCACCCCGTCGATGGGCGGCGTGGCGATCATCGTCGGCGTGCTGGCCGGGTATCTGATCACCCACCTCATCACCTGGCGTCCCCCGACACCCTCCGGCCTGCTGATCCTGTATCTGATGGTGGGTCTGGGGCTGGTGGGCGTCGCGGATGACTACCTGAAGATCTTCAAGCAGCGCAGCACCGGCCTGCGGGCGCGCACGAAGCTCATCGGCCAGGCCGCGGTCGCGCTGTCCTTCGCCGTGCTGTCGGTCAACTTCCCCAACGAGCAGGGAGAGACGCCGGCAAGCATGGCGGTCTCCTTCCTCCGTGACACCCCGCTCGTCCTGCCGATGGCGCTGTTCGTGCTGTGGATCTGGTTCCTCATCACCGCGACCACCAACGGTGTGAACCTGACCGACGGACTCGACGGTCTGGCGACGGGTGCGGCGTTCGCATCCTTCCTCGCCTATGTGCTGATCAGCATCTGGCAGTACGGGCAGAGCTGCTTCTTCGAGCAGACGTCCTTCTGCTACACCACCGCGAGCCCGCTCGACCTCGCCATCGTGGCCGCAGCAGGCGCCGGGGCCACCTTCGGTTTCCTGTGGTGGAACACCTCGCCGGCACGCATCTTCATGGGCGACACCGGGTCGCTCGCACTCGGCGGTGGCATCGCCGGCCTGGCGATCTTCACCCGAACCGAGCTCCTCCTGCCGTTCATCGCCGGACTGTTCCTGATCATCTCCCTGTCGGTCATCCTGCAGGTCGGCTCGTTCAAACTGACCGGCCGACGGGTGTTCCGGATGGCTCCGCTGCACCATCACTTCGAGATGCTGGGGTGGCCGGAGATCCAGATCGTCGTGCGGTTCTGGATCATCCAGGGCCTGTTCATCGGCGCCGGTCTGGCGCTGTTCTATGCCGAGTGGGTGCGCTCGTGAGCCGTCCCGGGGCTGAAGGGCTCGTCCGCAGGTCCGACTGGTCGGCGTGGTCCGTGACCGTCGTGGGCATCGGCATCGCGGGCTTCGCGTGCGCTGACGCGCTGATGCAGCTCGGTGCCCAGGTGACCGTCGTCGATGCCGGCGACGGGGAGCGCCAGCAGGAGAAGGCGAGGATCCTGCGCACTCTTGAGGTGGAGGTTTTGCTCGGATACACCGGTGGTGTTCCGCAGGGCACCGACATCCTCGTCGTGTCACCGGGCCTGCCGCCCCACAGTCCCATCATCGTCGAGGCGCTCGCTGCCGGGATCCCCGTCTGGGGTGAGCTGGAACTGGCCTGGCGCCTGCGTGACCCGGACACGGCCGCGGCCTGGCTGTGCGTCACGGGCACCAACGGCAAGACCACGACGACCCTGATGCTGGAGTCGATCCTGAGGACGGCCGGCTACCGCACCTGCGCGGCGGGCAACATCGGCACGTCGCTGGTCGACGTCGTGATGCACGACCCCATGGACGTGATCGCGGTCGAGATCGGGGCGCCCCAGCTCCCGTTCGTCCACACGATGAGCCCGGTGGCATCCGTATGTCTCAACATCGCCGACGACCACATCGATCACTTCGGTTCCTTCGACGCCTACGTGGCTGCCAAGGCGCGCGTGTACGAGCGCACGCAGGAGGCGGCCGTGTACAACGTCGCCGACGAACGCACCCTGCGTATGGTCGAGGAGGCCGATGTCGTCGAGGGCTGCCGCGCGATCGGCTTCACCCTCGGGGTCCCGGACATCAGCATGGTCGGAGTGGTCGAGGACATCCTCGTCGACCGTGCCTTCGTCGAGGAGCGAGCCGAGCGGGCTCAGGAGCTCGGCTCCATCCGCGATGTCCATCCCCTCGCCCCCCACAACGTGGCGAACGCCCTCGCGGCGGCGGCGCTCGCTCGGGCGTTCGGTGTGCCGCCCACGGCCGTGCGCGACGGGTTGCGGGCCTTCACCCCGGCAGCGCATCGCATCGCCGATGTCGGATCCGTCGAAGGCGTGCGGTTCGTGGACGACTCCAAGGCCACCAACGCCCATGCGGCCCAGACGTCGCTGCAGTCCTATGACCCGATCGTGTGGATTGCCGGGGGCATGGCCAAGGGACAGGAGTTCGACGACCTCGTCACGGCCAGCGTCGACCGACTCCGCGGGGTCGTCCTGCTGGGTGTCGACCGAGGGATCATCGCCGAGGCCCTCGGACGACACGCCCCCGATGTGCCGGTCATCGAGGTGGCCAGCCCGGACACTGGAGCCATGGCCGAGGTGGTGTCCGCTGCGATGACGATGGCGCGGCCCGGTGACACCGTGCTCCTTGCGCCCGGATGCGCTTCGTGGGACATGTTCGAGAACTACACCGAGCGCGGGCGACTCTTCGCCGAAGCAGTAGCGGCCCAACCGGGCTTCCAGGCACCGGACTCCACCGGCGGAGCGGAATGAGTCGGGCGGACGCGGAGGCGCCGGCGCCGAATCATGCGACCGGGCGCCTGCGGATCCTGCTCAACCATCCGCTGAGCACCTACTACCTGCTGCTCGGCACGACGCTCCTGCTGCTCGTGCTGGGCCTGATCATGGTGCTCTCCGCTTCGAGCATCGAGAGCTTCCGCGTGCATGGCTCGCCGTACACGCTGGCCCAGCGGCAGGCGATGTTCGCGGTGCTCGGAGTCGTCGGCATGC
>JAUHZW010000264.1 GCA_030425745.1 Actinomycetes bacterium | reverse complement strand
TGACCCTGATCGCGATCCTCGTGGCCTTCCAGGAGGAGAAGCCGACCCGGCAGCGGATCGTCGGCCTGCTGGCGGGCTTCCTCGGGATCCTCACTGTGCTGGGGGTGTGGCAGGGTCTCGGCGCTGTGACCTGGCTGGGCATCGCGGCGTGCGTGGGCGCGATCACGCTGTACGGCATCTCATTCCCCTACGTGCGCCGACACCTGACCGGCGGTGCCACGGCGTCGAACCTTCCACCCATCGCGCTGGCGACCGGGCTCATGGCGATGGGCTTCCTGCAGACCGTGCCGATGGTCGCGGTGACCGGATACGCGCACACGTCGATCGTCGCCCCGTCGGTCCTGGGGATGCTCGCGCTCGGGGTGCTGGGCAGTGGCATCGCGTACGTCCTGAACTTCCGGGTGATCCGCAACTCCGATGCCACCACGGCCAGCACCGTGACCTACCTGACACCGCTGGTCGCCGTGATCGCCGGGGCGATCCTGCTCGACGAGCACATCAGCTGGAACCAGCCGGTCGGCGGCCTGCTCGTCGTGGCGGGTGCTGCGGTGGCTCAGGGGATCCTGCGGCTGCCGCGATTCGCCCGATCCTGAACTGTCGGGAAGAATGAGGCGGCCATGACTACCAGCACTGACACCGACGTCCTCATCGTCGGCGCCGGCCCGGCCGGGTCGTCGACCGCCGCGTGGGCGGCCCGCCATGGGCTCGACGTCACCCTCGTGGATGCTGAGACATTCCCGCGGGACAAGCCGTGCGGTGATGGGCTGACGCCACGGGCGATCGCCGAACTCGACCAGCTCGGACTGTCCGAGTGGCTGGAGGGCCGGGCCCGCAACTACGGCCTGCGCGCGGCCGGATTCGATCAGGAGCTCTACCTGCCGTGGCCGGGTGGCTCGCTGCCCCGCAACGGCGGCGCGGCCCCAAGGGTCGAGCTCGATGCGCGCATCCGTGAGGTCGCCCTCGATGCCGGGGTGACCGCGGTCGAGGGGCACCGGGCCACCGATGTGGTCATGGACGGCGGGCGTGTGGGTGGCGTCGTGTTCTCCGCGGGCGCCGGCCGCACTGCGGAGAAGCGCACCATCACGTGCAAGCGGCTGATCGTCGCGGACGGAGCGCGGTCACAGCTGGGCCGCCGGCTCGGACGGGAATGGCATCGCAGCACGGCGTACGGCGTCGCGGCCCGCGGCTACATCGCGTCCGAGCGCAGCGACGATGCGTGGATCTCCTCGCACCTCGAACTGCGCGGCACTCAGGATGAGCTGCTCTCCGGCTACGGGTGGGTGTTCCCGCTGGGTGACGGTGAGGTCAACATCGGCGTCGGCACCCTCGCGACCGACAAGCACCCCGCCGACATCAATCTGCGGCAGCTGTTGAGCCATTACACCGACCAGCAGCGCAACGACTGGCGCCTTTCCGGCGAGGTGCGCGCCCCGTGGTCGGCGCTGCTGCCGATGGGCGGCGCGGTGAGCGGTGTCGCGGGCGCCAACTGGATGCTCGTCGGCGATGCCGCCGGCTGTGTGAACCCGCTCAACGGCGAGGGCATCGACTACGGCCTGGAGACCGGGCACCTCGCCGCACAGGTGCTCGCCGACACGATCGTCAACCCGTCGATGGACTACACGCGCCAGTGGGCGCCGATCCTGCGCCAGCAGTACGGCACGGCGTTCTCGATCGCGCGCCGTCTGGCCGGCTACCTGACGGTGCCCGGCCTGCTGCCGACCCTCGGCCCGATCGGGATGCGCTCGCGGATGCTCATGACGGTCGCGCTGCGCGTGATGGGGAACCTGGTCACCCCCGAGGACACCGACACCGTCGCGCGCCTGTGGCGGGCGTCCGGTCGGGTGAGCCTGAAGTTCGACGACCGCCCCCCGTTCTCCTGACCGCCCTCCCCCGCGAGTGGTCACTTCCCGTTCGAGTGGTCAACTGATTTTCCCCCGTTCGACCAGGCCTGGACCGGATCCCCTGTAGCGTCGGTGGGAATCGACCCACATGGAGGCGTCATGCAGATCCGCAGCACCGGCGAGGCCGAGTTCAACCACCCGCAGGCGGAGGTGTTCCAGGCCACCGTCCGGGCGATCGAGGCCATCCCGCACATGTCCATCGACCAGGCGGATGCCGCGTCAGGCCTCATCACCGCGAAGTCCTCGGCCAGCATGTGGTCGTGGGGAGAGAACCTCTCCCTCGCGGTCACTGCAGATGGCGATGCGACGACGACGGTCCATGTGACGGCCGACCCGAAGCTGTTCACGAACGTGACGGCAGGCCACGCGGATCGCAAGGATGTCGACGAGATCCTCGCCGGTGTCGCGGGGATCCTCGGCAGCGCGTAGGTCGACTACCCGGTGCGATCCTTGGGCCTGGCCAGCACGGTCACGGCTCCGACGAACGCGCCATTCACCGTCCCCGCGAACATCACCACCAGGAACCAGATCACGTAAGCCCCAACGGTGATCGGCGGAATCGACGGCTCCCCCGAGCCCCGAGCGGCGAAGATCAGCGCCAGAAGAAAGCCGATGCCCGCACCGAGGCTGAGACAGATCCCAAGGACGCGTGCTGGACCCCGCTCGTCCTGCCCCCGCCACAGCCGCGGGATAGCAAAGCCGATGAGCACGACGAGCAACGCGATCCCGACGATCACGAAGGCGAACCCGGGCGGAGGAGGGATGTCGGAGCCCGCCAGCATGAACAGGAACCATGCCGCGCCGAAGGAGCACGCGATGATCCACGGCCGCGCGTTCAGAACGCCCAGTCCTCTTCGAGGAGTGTCTCCTGCATGACCATGCGCAGTGGCTCCATGCGCAGGATCGCGGGCGCCGCCTCGAGCAGTTCGTTCAGCTCGGCGATCATCGCGGAGAAGCCCTGCGACGACCGGTGCGCGTTCTCGGCGTCGTCGTCCTTGAACACCTCGAACAGCCAGACGATCTTCTCGTCCTCCGGATCCAGCGACACCATGTAGACCTCAGTGCCGGGCTCCTCCTCCAGTCCGTCGGCATACGTGTTCAGCGCCTCGAGCAGGCCGG
>JAUHZW010000009.1 GCA_030425745.1 Actinomycetes bacterium | reverse complement strand
GGGGATAACAGGCTGATCTTGCCCAAGAGTCCATATCGACGGCATGGTTTGGCACCTCGATGTCGGCTCGTCGCATCCTGGGGCTGGAGTAGGTCCCAAGGGTTGGGCTGTTCGCCCATTAAAGCGGCACGCGAGCTGGGTTTAGAACGTCGTGAGACAGTTCGGTCCCTATCCGCCACGCGCGTAAGAGTCTTGAGGAAACCTGTCCCTAGTACGAGAGGACCGGGATGGACGAACCTCTGGTGTGCCAGTTGTCCTGCCAAGGGCACTGCTGGTTAGCTACGTTCGGACGGGATAACCGCTGAAAGCATCTAAGCGGGAAACCCTTTCCAAGATGAGGACTCTCACAGGGTTGACCTGGTAAGGCCCCCAGCTAGACGACTGGGTTGATAGGCCGGATGTGGAAGCACAGCAATGTGTGGAGCTGACCGGTACTAATAGGCCGAGGACTTGCCTCACAACCATTATTCGCGTCCACTGTGCGGTTCCCGAGATTCGGTCGGGAACCTCGAGCACACACTCGTCATTGAGTGTGGTGCTCGGAAACGATTGACATCTCCATAGTGTTTCGGCGGCCATAGCGAGAGGGAAACGCCCAGTTCCATTCCGAACCTGGAAGCTAAGCCTCTCAGCGCCGATGGTACTGCGCGGGGGACTGCGTGGGAGAGTAGGACGCCGCCGGACATACTTTCAACAGGGGTCATCCTTCACGGGTGGCCCCTGTTGCATGTCTGGGGTCGATATCCGGTTGAATGCGTGCAGGTCAGGAACTTCTGAGACTGCTAGGGACGACAAGAGAGTAGGCACGGTGGGTGACGAGAAGTCTCGGGGGCAGTCGAGTCCGTCGAGGGATCGATCATCCGGACGGCCGCCGTCCAGCGGCAAGTCTGGCTCGAAGGGTGGGTCCGGATCGCAGGGCAAGCCGGGCGGCAAGGGCAAGCCGGGCTCCAGCGGCAAGCCGGGCGGCAAGGGCAAGCCGGGCTCCAGCGGCAAGCCGGGCGGCAAGGGCAAGCCGGGCTCCAGCGGTAAGCCGGGTGGCAAGGCCGGCAGTGGCGGTAGCACCGGCGCCCGCGGACGTTCCGGGTCCTCCGACCGACGTCCGCCAGCGGGCCGTACCTCGGGTGGAGGCCGCCGCGCCAGCACAGGTGGTGCTGAGTCGCCCCGCGGCGATTCGTTCGCACGTCCGAGGGACCCGCACATCCCGGACACCATCACGGCCGCGGATCTCGATCCTGGCGTCCTGAACGAGCTTCGAACGCTTCCTGAGGGTCTGGCGGAGATCGTGGCTCGGCATCTGGCGGCGGCGGATGCGGCCCTGGTCGATGAGGACGTTCCCACGGCGCGAGCGCATGTTGCGGCGGCCAAGCGGAGAGCAGGTCGAGTAGCGGCTGTCCGAGAGGCCGCCGGTGTCACGGCCTATCTTGACGGTGACTACGCCGAGGCGATTGCCGAGCTGCGTGCGGTGCGTCGTATGACCGGTTCTTCGGCGTACGTGCCCATGATGGCCGACTGCGAGCGTGGTCTGGGCCGGCCGAAGCGGGCCCTGGAGCTGCTCAAGGAGGTCGACCAGCGGGGACTGGACGCCGAGACACGCGTGGAATGCGCGCTGGTCGCCGCGGGTGCGCGTGCGGATCTCGGGCAGGCCGAGGCTGGCCTGGTGCTCCTGCAGGCGCCAGATCTGCGTTCTCTGCCTGCAGGGGGGCCGCGGGCCCGTCTGGAGTACGCCTACGCAGAACTGCTGATGCAGGCCGACCGCGCTGATGAGGCCGTCGAATGGCTGGTCCGGGCCGCGGAGTCCGATGTCGACGGCGTCACGGACGCCGCTGAGCGGCTCGAGGAGCTCTCAGGCGTCGCGTTCATCGACGAGGAGTGGGCGGAGGAGCCACTCGCGGACGACTCTGGGGTCGTCGGGGAGGGTGCCGGGGCATCGGACAGCAGTGCTGCGGCGGACCCCCGCGGGGTGTCGCAGACAGCCAGCGATCAGGCCCCCTGACCAGACTGCTCAAGCCAGCGCCGGATACCGATGACGTTGGCCTCAGTGCTCGATAGCTCCTCGAACTTCTGAACTCTGTCCGGGGCGCTGTAGAACTCCGGCTGGCGTTGGCGGTCGCGGTCTCGCACCATGGCGATGGCGTGGTCGAGATCGGGGGCGGCAGCGTCCGCTGCACGGACGGCATCGACCCAGAGCAGCAGCTCTTCCCGGGAACGTTCGAGGGTGTCGGAGACCTCCGTGACGGGTCCGAAGTGGCTGAAGAGGAGCCGTTGGGCCTGTGCATCCTGCATGCGGGCCAGGGAGGACAGTGTCAGGTCCAGGTCGAAGTCCGGGGGAGGTGTCGAGGGTCGCACATCGGCGGTCTCCGGGACGTACACCCCCGCCGCGTCGCCGGTGTACAGATCACCCGACTGGCTGTCCAACAGGCCCACATGATGGGAGGCATGGCCGGGATTGTGGAAGGCGTCCAGTCGCCGTCCGTCGCCGAGGTCGATGGACCCCGTCTCTGCAATGGAGACGATCCGTTCCGCAGGCACCGGCCGCAGGTCGCCGAAGAGCCGCTCCATCAGATCCCCGAAGACCCTATGAGCACTGGCCATGAGCCGCGAGGGGTCGGCGAGGTGGCGCGCCCCCTTCTCCTGCACCACGACGTCGGCCTGCGGAAACGCGTCAGCGATGTCTCCCACGCCACCGGCGTGATCCAGGTGGATGTGCGTGACGACGATCGTCGCCAGGTCCGCGGGCCCGACCCCGAGCTCGGTGAGGGCATCCACGACCACGTCGGCGCTGCGGGCTGTCCCGGTCTCGATGAGGCACGGCCGGCTGCCGCGGATCAGATAGCCGGAGGTGATGCCGTCGTAGCCGCCCATGCGCGTGTCGATGTGGAACACGTCCTGACCGAGGTCCTCGATGCGCCGGGCCATGGCATCAGTATGTCCCCGACCGCATGAGTGCGGCGCAGACCCGTTCATCCGATCCGATCCTCCGATCCAATCCTCCGATCCAATCCTCCGATCCGTGCAGCCATGGGTGTGGGGCGCATCGGGTCAGCGGTCGCAGATTCTCCACAGGTGACCGATCAGGTGGTCACTCATCCACAGGTCGGAGAAGGGGCCGGGAATCCGCCGGGTCCCGGTCCAGCCTTGGGGGCATGACATCGACACCAGCCCCCGACGAGGGGCACACCGAGAGCTCCGTCCACGTGATCGGCCGACTGGGCTCGGCCGTCCATGACCGTGAACTGCCCAGTGGAGACGTCGTGAGCACCTTCACGGTCGTGGTCGATCGTGGAGGAGGTGCCCGCGGTGCCTCCGCTGGAACGTCCTCACGGGTGCGCGTCGACGCGATTCCGTGCCAAGCGTTCCGATCGGCGCTGCGCACGCGTGTGGCCCGGATGGATCCGGGCACGCTCGTCGAGGTCGAGGGCACGCTGCGTCGACGCTTCTGGAGGTCACCAGCAGGCCTCGGCAGCGCCCTCGAGGTGGACGTGCAGCGCCTTCGGCGCGTCGCCTAGGGCATGCGACCATGGCGACATGGAGGAGCGGTCAGGGAGCGATGAGGGCTGGCCGGAGGGATCTGCCTACGACTGGTACCGCCGCGCGGAGTCCCTGCTGTCGCAGGGAAACCCCGCTGCGGCAGCTGTGCTGCTCGAGCGTCTTCGGGTGACGGATCCGGACTCGCTGACGATCCTCGAGGCGTGGGCGCGCGCGCTGTTCGACTCGCGACGCTACGACCAGGCTGCGGAGGCATTCACCCAGTTGGTGGAGCGCCAGCCGGACAGCGACTACGCCCACTACGGGCTGGGCCTGTCCCTGTGGCGGCTCCAACGGTTCCCCCTGGCCCGAGACCATCTGGCGATGGCCGCTGTCATGCGACCGGACCGGGCAGAATACGGCTCGGCATTGGGCCAGGTGACCGCAACGCTCCGGGCTCGACGAGAGGCCGGGCTGCCCGCGGAGGGTCCGGTCGATCCGTGAGCGGCGGACTCGGCGAACTCCGTCAGAGGGGACGGCACGGATGACGGAACTGGTGACCCGGTTCGACGCACTGCTCTTCGACCTCGACGGCGTCGTCTATATCGGGCCAGACCCGGTACAGCACGCGGCGGCAGCGATCGCCGCGGCGCGCGCGAGCGGTGTGGCCTGCGGATTCGTGACGAACAATGCCTCGCGCACACCACAGGCGGTGGCCGATCACCTGAGTGAGATCGGCGTCCCCGCCGGAAGCGCTGATGTGATCCCCACAGGCCGCGGTCTCACTCCTCTCCGAGCATGTCCCGCCAGGGGCGCGGATCCTGGTCATCGGTGGAGCCGGAATCACCGATGAGCTCACCCGCGGCGGGTACTCGCCTGTTCGCTCCCTCGCGGATGACCCGGCCGCCGTGATGCAGGGCTTCTCTCCTGATCTGACGTGGCGGGATCTCGCCGAGGCCACGTATGCGGTGCGCGCCGGGCTGCCGTGGGTGGCGACGAACATGGACGTGACCTTCCCCACCCCGGGGGGCCCGGCTCCCGGCAACGGCTCCCTCGTGCGCCTGGTGTCGGTCGCGGCGGGGCGCGAGCCGGACGCTGTCGCCGGCAAGCCCGAGCCGCCACTCCTCACGGAGGCGATCGCCCGCCTCGACTCGACCCGGCCGCTCATGGTCGGTGACCGTCTGGACACCGACATCGAGGCAGGTGCGCGGGTGGGGATCCCGTCACTGCTCGTCCTGACGGGCGTCTCGACGGTCGGGGAGCTGCTGACGGCAGCTCCGGAGCAGCGGCCTGCATTCATCGGTGCGGACCTCCGGGTTCTCCAGGAGAGCTACCCGTCGGTGGAGTGTCCGGTGTCGTCCTCGCGCGCCCGGTGCGGTGAGGCCGTGGTGCAGATCGAGGACGGGAGCCTCGCGGTCACGACGCCGGGGCAGGGGATGGACGCGGTGCGCGCGGCAGCAGCGTTGTGCTGGGCGCATGCTGACCGTGCCCGCATCATCGACATCGTCGATGCCCTGCCGCATCTGGAACAGGCTGTGACTGCGGCGCAGTCAGGGTCGGGGCCGGTACGGTGAGAGGGCCGGTCGGCGGGATCGGCATCAGGATGAGGAGTGACGCCGATGCTGGATGACCTGCGGACCTATCTGCAGATGGCCACGGGCATGACCGAGGCCACCACCACCAAGGCCCGGGAGGCCGTGTCCGGGCTGCTCGCCACCGGAATGTCACTGACCACCAAGGCTGTTCCAGCGCCCGAGATGATGGGTCAGGTCCAAGAGCTCGCGGACGACCTCGTGACGACGAGCAAGAACAACCGCGAGGTTCTGACCGCGATGATCCGGTCGGAGGTGGACAAGGCCGTCGGACGGATGGGCTTCGTGCGGGAGGACGAACTCGCCGCGGTTCGTCGCCACGTGCAGAAGCTCGAGGCCGAGGTGACGCAGCTGCGGCAGGAGGCGGCTGCAGCGTCCAGCGCGCCGGCGGCAGCCAGCGCGGCTGCAGCGTCGAGTGCGCCCGCGGCATCGAGCGCGCCCGCGGCAGCGCCTGCAGTCGAGCCGGCGGAGGCTGAGCCTCCGACACCGCAGACTCCTGCGGCGGCCACCTCGGATGACGCGGCCCCGGCCGGTGCCGATCCGGTGACGTCTGACGTCCCTGCCCCGAAGCCCAAGAAAAAGAAGAAGATCATCGTGGACCCGGAGGCCGGAGCATGATCGACGAGGTCGCCACCGAGGACGTCGCCGAGGAAGTCACGGTCGAGGAGGTCACGGACGCGGTGGTCACGGCGGAGGAGGCCACGGACGAGGAATCCGCGGCCGAGCAGCAGGAGGACGACCTCCTCGTGCTGGAGTCCGTCGACGAGCCGTGGGAGCTGCCCGTCTGGGAGCCGACCGGCGAGGAGCGGGTCGATGAGGCCCTTGAGGGCCTGTCCCGCATCGATCTCGATGATGTCCACACCCACGCTGCGGCCTACACCGAGATCCACCAGCGCCTCCGCGACACCCTCAGCGATCTCGACGCGTCCTCCTGACCTGTGCGCGACCTGCGCCTGACCATGACACGTCACGAAGACCCGCAAACATGACCCGTCACCATGACACGTCGTCGACTCGACGCTGAGCTCGTGCGCCGGCAGTTGGCCCGGTCTCGAGACCATGCCCGCGAACTGATCGAGGCCGGAGCCGTCCGCGTACGCGGCACGGTCGCCGGCAAGGCGGCGACCCAGGTCGAGGACTCCGAGGCCATCGTGGTGGACGAGTCGGCTGCCGACCACTACGTCTCCCGTGGAGCCCACAAGCTGCTGGGGGCCCTGGCGGCCTTTCCCGACATCGTGGTCCAGGGCCAGTCCTGTCTTGACGCCGGCGCCTCCACCGGCGGCTTCACCCAGGTCCTGCTGGAGCGGGGAGCGGCGCGGGTCCTCGCGGTCGATGTCGGCTACGGGCAGCTCGCCTGGTCGCTGCGCACCGTGTCGTGGTGGTGGAGCGGACAAACGTCCGGACCCTCACCGCCGACGCGCTCGAGTTTCGTCCCCAGATCGTGGTCGCCGACCTCTCCTTCATCTCACTGACCGTGGTGCTGCCGGCACTCGCCGAAGTGGCACTTCCGGGCGCCGATCTGGTGCTGATGGTCAAGCCGCAGTTCGAGGTCGGCCGCGAGGCCGTCGGAGATGGTGTGGTGCGCGATCCCCGCCTGCGGGCCGAGGCGGTCACCACAGTCGCCCGGCGTGCGCTCGATCTCGGGCTCTCGGTCCGCGGTGTCGCGGCCAGTCCGCTGCCCGGCCCCAGCGGCAATGTGGAGTACTTCCTGTGGCTCCGCACCGGCGGAGGCGAGAGGATGGGGCCAGCGGGGCGCGACCTCGCGCTCGACGACCTGGATCAGGCCGTCGAGGATGCCGTGAGGAGAGGACCGCAATGACGCTGGGGAGTGCCACCCGTCGCGTGCTGCTGGTCGTCAACACGCATTCGCCTGAGGCGCGCACGATCCTCACGTCGGTCGCCTCGTCCCTCATCGAGGCCGGGGTCGAGATCGTCCTCAGCGATGAGGATGCGGAGACGCTGACCCCCACCGGGCCGCTGGCGCGGGACTGGGTGACGGTGCGCCCATCCGATGAGCATGCCGGTGATGACGTCGATGTCGTCGTCGTGCTGGGGGGCGACGGCACGGTGCTGCGTGCGGCGGAACGCGCGCGTGCCAGCGGAGCTCCCCTCTTCGGAGTGAACCTCGGACATGTCGGCTTTCTGGCCGAGGCTGAGGCGGAGAGCCTGCGCGACGTCGTCGATGCCATCGTCGACGGACGCTGGGTCACCGAGGAGCGCATGACCCTCGACATCGAGGTGCATGCCGCGGGGGTGCTGAAGCAGCGGATCTGGGCCATGAATGAGATCGCGCTCGAGAAGCAGGCTCGCGAGCGCATGATCGACGTCATGGTCGAGGTCGACGGCCGTCCCCTCTCCCGGTGGGGATGCGACGGGGTCGTGTGCGCGACACCCACCGGTTCGACCGCCTATGCCTTCTCCGCAGGAGGGCCGGTCGTGTGGCCGGAGGTCTCCGCCATGCTCGTCGTTCCGCTCAGTGCGCATGCGCTCTTCGCTCGCCCTCTGGTCGTGTCGCCGACGAGTGTCGTGGCCATAGATCTGGCCCAGGGGTCTCCCGCGGTCCTCTCGGCGGACGGCCGTCGCAACATCGATGTAGCCGGCGGGGCCCGGATCGAGGTCCGTCAGGACCCCAGGCCGGTTCGCTTCGCGCGCATCGCCCGCGCTCCCTTCACTGACCGCCTCGTCGCCAAGTTCGACCTGCCGGTGGCCGGCTGGCGGGGGCGGCGCTCGGAGTCGTCGTGATCGAGGAACTCCGGATCCGCGGGCTCGGCGTGATCGAGGATGCCCGCATCCCGTTAGGGCCGGGGCTCACCGTGCTGACCGGGGAGACCGGGGCCGGCAAGACGATGGTGCTCACCGGACTGGACCTGATCCGGGGCGGCCGTGCGGATGCCGGACTGGTCCGCGCGGGTGCCGATCGCGCTGAGGTCGACGGGGAGTGGCTGCTCCCACCGGACTCGGTGCTCCTCCTGCGGGAGCGCCTCGAGGATCTCGGTGGTGTCGTCGAGCAGGCACCCGAGGGTGACGTCCTGATCCTCGGCCGCAGTGTGGCCGCCTCCGGCCGCAGCCGTGCCGTGGCTGGAGGGCGCACGGTCCCGGCGGCCGCCCTGGCCGAGCTCACCGACCGGCTCGTCGCGGTGCACGGTCAGTCCGATCAGCTCGAACTGCGCGACGCGCGGCGGCAGCGCGACCTCATCGACCGGTTCGGCGGCGAGGCGCTCGTGCAGGGGGTGTCCGACTTCGCGGACCTGTGGGAGCGATACCGCGCCGTGAACCGGGAGCTCGACGATCTCCTCACCCACGGACAGGAGCGTGAACGTGAGGCAGCCCTCCTGCGTCATGGCATCGGTGAGATCGACGATGTCGACCCTCAGCCTGGCGAGGACGTCGACCTGAAGGCCCTGGCCACGCTGCTTGCCGGCGCGACGGATGTGGTGGCCTCGGCCGGCGCGGCGCATGTCGCCCTCGCCGGCGGAGACGACGGCACTGTCGGGGCTGTCGACCTGATCGCGCAGGGCATCCGCGAGCTGCAGCGCATCGAGGATCTCGATCCCGACATCGCCCCGATGCGCGCGGAGCTCGGCCGACTCATCGATCTGCTCGGTGTCGTGGCCGGCGAGCTTGCCGGGCATGCCGCCGGACTCGATGCCGACCCCGAGCGTCTCGCCGAGGTCGAGGAGCGACGCCGCCGGATCTCGGACCTCATGCGTCGGTACGGCCCCACGCTCGATGACGTCATCGAGTGGCGTGCTGTCGCGGAGCGGACGGTCTCGGGCGTCGATGGCGCGGACGACCGCATCGCGCACCTGAGGCAGGCGCAGGAGTCGCTGGCCGCTGCCGTGCAGGACGCGGCACGCGCCCTCACCGCCGCCCGGACATCGGCCGCCGAGCAGTTCGGCCGGGAGGTCACAGCCGAGCTGCGCGAGCTCGCGATGCCCGACGCGCAGGTGACGGCTGTGGTCGACTCCGTGGATGCCGTGTCGGAGTACACATCCACGGGCGCTGACTCGGTGACGCTGCTGCTGACACCCCATGCGGGCAGCGATCCGCGCCCGCTGGCCGCGGGGGCATCCGGAGGGGAACTCTCCCGCGTGATGCTGGCCATCGAGGTCGTCCTCGCCGGCCGCAACCCGGTCCCGACCTTCGTCTTCGACGAGGTCGATGCCGGGATCGGCGGTCGCGTCGCGGTCGAGGTCGGTCGACGGCTGGCGCGGCTCGCACGGACGGCACAGGTCCTGGTGGTCACGCACCTGCCACAGGTCGCGGCCTTCGCCGACACGCAGATCGTCGTGAGCAAGGGGTCCGCGGGTCAGGTCACCGAATCGAGCGTCACCGCGGTCGAGGGCGATGACCGGGTGCGCGAGCTGGTGCGGATGCTGTCCGGTCTGGAGGACAGCTCCTCGGGGGCCGAGCATGCGGCGGAACTGCTCGAGCTCGCCGCGGCGGAACGTCTGGGTGCCGGACGCTGATACCCTGACGGTCCATGGACAAGGCGACCACCAAGCACCTCTTCGTCACCGGGGGCGTCGCCTCCTCACTCGGCAAGGGCCTGACGGCCTCATCGCTGGGAAACCTGCTCAAATCACGCGGCCTTCGGGTCACGATGCAGAAGCTCGACCCCTACCTGAATGTCGACCCGGGGACGATGAACCCCTTCCAGCACGGCGAGGTCTTCGTCACCGACGACGGCGCTGAGACCGACCTCGACATCGGGCACTACGAGCGGTTCCTCGACACCGACCTGCACGGTTCGGCCAACGTCACCACCGGTCAGGTCTACTCGACGGTGATCGCCAAGGAGCGCCGCGGCGAGTACCTCGGCGACACCGTCCAGGTCATCCCGCACATCACGAACGAGATCAAGTCCCGCATCCGTCGCATGGCCGGCCCCGATGTCGACGTGGTCATCACGGAGGTGGGCGGCACCGTCGGTGACATCGAGTCGCTGCCGTTCCTCGAGGCGGTCCGTCAGATCCGGCACGAGGTCGGCCGCGACAACGTGTTCTTCCTGCACGTGTCGCTGCTGCCGTACATCGGTCCGTCGGGCGAGCTCAAGACCAAGCCCACCCAGCACTCCGTCGCCTCACTGCGCAACATCGGCATCCAGCCCGACGCCATCGTCCTGCGGGCGGACCGCGAGGTGCCGTCGAGCATCAAGCGCAAGATCTCGCTCATGTGCGATGTCGATGCCGAGGCTGTGGTGGCGGCCGTCGACGCACCGAGCATCTACGACATCCCCAAGGTCCTGCACCGCGAGGGCCTCGACGCCTACGTGATCCGCCGTCTGGACCTTCCGTTCCGGGACGTCGACTGGACCGAGTGGGACGACCTTCTGCGTCGGGTGCACCAGCCCCGGCACGAGGTCACGATCGGCCTCGTCGGCAAGTACATCGACCTTCCCGATGCCTACCTGTCCGTGACCGAGGCGATCCGCGCCGGTGGCTTCCACAACGACTGCCGGGTGAACATCCGCTGGGTCTCCAGTGATGACTGCGCGACGCGTGAGGGTGCGTCGCGCAACCTGAGCGATCTCGACGGCATCGTCGTTCCGGGCGGCTTCGGAGTCCGCGGCATCGAGGGCAAGCTCGGTGCGCTGACCTATGCCCGCGAGTCCGGCCTGCCGACCCTGGGTCTGTGCCTGGGTCTGCAGTGCATGGTCATCGAGTACGCACGGACCGTCGTCGGCCTCGAGGATGCCAACTCGCTGGAGTTCGACGAGTCCACGTCGCACCCGGTGGTGTCCACCATGGCCGATCAGCGGGACGTCGTGTCCGGCGACCGTGACATGGGCGGCACCATGCGCCTCGGGCTCTACCCGGCCAAGTTGGCGGAGGGCTCGCAGGTGGCCAAGGCCTACGGCGCGCCCTACGTCGACGAGCGTCATCGGCACCGCTACGAGGTGGCCAACGCCTACCGGCCGCAGCTGGAGGAGGCCGGCCTGCGCTTCAGCGGAACGTCCCCGGACGGCCGTCTGGTGGAGTTCGTCGAGCTGCCGGCCGACGTCCACCCGTACTACGTCGCGACCCAGGCCCATCCGGAGTTCCGCTCACGTCCGACCAAGGCGCATCCGCTGTTCGCCGGCCTCGTGGCGGCGGCGCTGGAGCGGGTCGACAGCGAGCGTGAGGCGCTCGCTCAGGGATGATCGATCCCGCTGAGGAGTGGCGCGGCGAGGTCGCCGACACGGCCGAGCAACGGCCCGTCACGAATCGGGTCACGCAGTTCGAGGGCCGGATCTGGAGTGTCGTCAGCGATGACGTCGACTTCGGGGGCACCACGGCACGTCGCGATCTGCTCATCCATCCGGGTGCTGTCGCGGTCATCGCCCTCGATGAGGAGGACCGCGTCCTGCTGATCCGCCAGTACCGCCACCCGGTGGCGCAGATGCTGTTCGAACCGCCCGCCGGGCTCATGGACTCCCCGCAGGAGTCGGGGTGGGCCACCGCGCAGCGCGAACTGGCCGAGGAGGCCGGCTACACGGCCGATGAGTGGCACGTGCTGCTCGACGTCTACCTGTCACCTGGCGGCATGAGTGAGGCGATCCGCGTGTTCCTGGCCCGGGGTCTTGAGGAGATGCCTGAGGGTCGGCTCCACACCGGCGAGGCGGAGGAGGCGCATCTGCCCCGCGCTTGGGTGGATCTCGACGAGGCTCGTGACCTCGTCCTGGCCGGGCGGATCGGCAGCCCCAGTGCCGTCGCCGGCATCCTGGCCGCGTGGGTGGCCCGGGAGAAGGGCTGGGACACCCTTCGAGCGCCCGACTCGCCATGGGAGGCCAGGGAGCGCCTTGTGGCGGCGGATCGGGTGCGTACCCCCGTACCTCATGGGCAGCCAGCACCGCTGGGAAATCAGGACTGACCCCGCGCGGCGCTCTAGTCTTCAGGAGCAGCGGTCATCTGGCACGCTGAGCGGGAACCGGGAATCAGACGAAAGAGGCGAGGTCGCGCATGAAGGTCGGCGTCCCCAAGGAGATCAAGAACAACGAGTTCCGCGTCGCCATCACACCGGCGGGAGTCATGGAACTCGTCCGCCACGGGCACGAGGTCGTCATCGAGCAGGGGGCGGGCGCTGGGTCGTCCATCCCGGACGAGGACTACGTGGCAGCCGGCGCCACGATGCTGGCGACGGCCGATGACGTCTGGGGGACGGCCGGGCTCATCCTCAAGGTGAAGGAGCCGATCGCCGCGGAGTACCACCGCATGCGCGAGGGACAGGTCCTGTTCACCTATCTGCACCTGGCGGCAGACCGTCCGCTGACGGAGGAACTCGTCGCGCGTGGGGTCACGGCCATCGCCTACGAGACCGTCGAGTTGTCCGATCACAGCCTGCCGCTGCTGGCGCCCATGTCCGAGGTCGCCGGGCGTCTCGCTCCGCAGGTGGGCGCCAACGCGCTCATGCGGGCCAACGGCGGGCGTGGCGTGCTCATGGGGGGCGTGTCCGGTGTGTACGCCGCGAAGGTCGTCGTCATCGGCGCCGGTGTCGCCGGACAGAATGCCGCAGCGATCGCGCTGGGCATGCAGGCCGAGGTGCTGCTGCTGGACAACAACATCGCCAGGCTGCGGCAGATGGACGCCATTTATCAGGGCCACATGCAGACGGTCGCCTCGAACGCCTATGAGGTCGAGCGCGCCTGCCTGGACGCGGACATGGTGATCGGAGCCGTGCTGGTGCCGGGAGCGAAGGCCCCGAAGCTCGTCTCCAACGAGCTGGTGTCCCGCATGAAGCCGGGGTCGGTGCTCGTCGACATCGCGATCGATCAGGGAGGCTGCTTCGAGGACTCGCGCCCGACCACGCACGCCGAGCCGACGTACCCGGTGCATGACTCGCTGTTCTACTGCGTGGCCAACATGCCCGGGGCGGTGCCCAACACGTCCACCCATGCGCTCACGAATGTGACCCTGCCCTATGCGGTCGCCCTGGCCGACAAGGGCTGGGAACGCGCTCTCCGTGAGGATCATGCGCTCGCTCTGGGCCTGAACGTCCATGGTGGTGCGGTCACCTACGGCGCCGTCGCGGAGGCGTTCGACATGCCGTTCACCCCGGTCGCGGAGGTGCTCGCCTGACCACCCTGACCGACGCCGTCCGCGGCTACCTCGCCCACGTCGAGATCGAACGCGGTCTGTCGCCGAACACCGTTGCCGCCTATCGGCGCGACCTCGAGCGCTATGTGGCGTGGTGTGACGCATCGGGGGTCACGGAGATCGAGAGGGTCACGTCGAATGACATCTCCGACTATGCGGCCTCTCTCGGCAGCGGCACCCCGGACTCGCCCGCGCTCAGCGCGTCGAGTGCGGCTCGCGCCATGGTGTCCGTTCGCACGTTCCACCGGTTCGCGGCCCGCGAGGGGATGACCCAGGCCGACCCCGCGGCGCAGGTTCGGCCACCGGCCATCCCCCGCCGGCTTCCGAAGGCGCTGCCCTATGAGGACGTGGAGCGTCTCCTCGCTAACGCGGGGGATCCCGCGACACCCGAGGGGATCCGCGACCGAGCCCTGCTGGAGTTCCTGTACGGGACGGGAACACGAGTCTCCGAGGCGGTGGGGCTGGATGTCGACGACCTCGATCTGGTGGAGCACACGGTCCTGGTGACCGGGAAGGGGGACAAGCAGCGCATGCTGCCGCTCGGCGAAGTGGCTGCTGAGGCGTTGGACGCCTATCTCGTCCGGGGCCGGGCCGCGCTCGCGACCCGGGGGCGGGGCACCCCTCGGCTGTTCCTGAACTCCCGGGGAGGGCCGCTGTCACGGCAGAGCGCGTACGGAATCCTGTCCGCGGCAGCTCAGCGAGCCGGGCTGTCAGGCCGGGTGAGCCCGCACTCCCTGCGGCACAGCTTCGCGACACACCTGCTGCAGAACGGCGCGGATGTGCGCGTGGTCCAGGAGCTGCTCGGTCATGCCTCGGTGACGACGACCCAGATCTACACCCTCGTGACGGTGGACACCCTGCGGACCGTCTACGCGACCAGCCACCCCCGGGCTCGCTAGCCCTCGGCGATGCTCCGCGGCGGTCGGGGTCGCAGCCGGTAGGCTCGCGGCGGGCCAACGGGGTCCAGACGTGGCCGGCATGTGAGGGGGCCACGCCGACGCAAGGGGACGATGCATGGACGAGCAGGATCTGCCTCCGGTCGAGGGCGCGCACGGCGCTGTCCCCGAGGCGTCCGCTCCGCAGGCGCCCGAGCCCGATGGTGCGACGTCCGACAGCACCGGTGATGCCCTGTTCGATGCACCGGCGGAGGCCGTTGTCGAGGAGGTCGTCGTCGACGAGATCCCCGAGCCGGCACCTCTGACGAGTCACGGTCCGGCGCGGATCGTGTCGATGGTCAACCAGAAGGGTGGGGTGGGCAAGACCACCTCCACCGTCAGCCTCGGGGCGGCGCTGGCCGGGTACGGGCGCCGTGTGCTGCTGGTCGACTTCGACCCCCAGGGCGCGCTGTCGGTCGCTCTGGGCGTGAACGCCTACGAACTCGACCTGACGGTCTACAACCTGCTCACCGATCCGCAATGCCACATCGGTGACGTCATCCTCTCGACCGACGTCGAGGGGCTGGATCTCCTGCCGAGCAACATCGACCTCTCCGCGGCGGAGGTGCAGCTGGTCAGCGAGGTCGGTCGCGAGCACGCCCTCGCTCGGGTCCTGGCTCCGATCATGGACGAGTACGACATCGTCCTCATCGACTGCCAGCCCTCCCTCGGTCTGCTCACCGTCAACGCGCTCACAGCGAGCCAAGGCGTCATCATCCCGATGGAGACCGAGTACTTCGCCCTCCGAGGTGTGGCGCTGCTGAAGGAGACCATCGACAAGGTGATCTCGCGGTTGAACCCCGGCCTGCAGATCATCGGGGTGCTCGCCACGATGTACGACCCCCGCACGCTGCACAGCCGTGAGGTGCTCCAGACCGTCCAGCAGGCCTTCGGTGACGCCGTGTTCACCACCGTCATCAATCGCACCGTGAAGTTCCCCGACGCCGCCGTCGCGGGTGAGCCCATCACGGCGTTCGCCCCGTCCAGCAGCGGCGCTGACGCCTACCGTCAACTGGCCCGTGAGGTCCTGGCGCGGTGACGACGCCGATCGAGTCATCACCGCCGGCTCCTGCCGCCGGGGATGACGGGCCCGAGGCGTCCGAGCCGACTCCCCACCCCGCTGGTGCACCGCGGCCCGGATTCTCGGTCAAGGTGGGGGAGTTCGAGGGCCCTTTCGATCTGCTCCTGCAACTGATCTCCAAGCACAAGCTGGAGGTCACCGAACTCGCCCTTCATCAGGTGACCGACGAGTTCATCGCCTACATCCGGGCGCAGGGATCGGAGTGGGACCTCGACGAGGCCAGCGGCTTCCTCGTCGTCGCCGCGACGCTGCTGGATCTCAAGGCTGCACGCCTGCTGCCCTCCGGGGAGGTCGAGGACGAGGAGGACCTCGCTCTCCTCGAGGCGCGCGACCTGCTGTTCGCGCGGCTTCTGCAGTACCGGGCCTACAAGGACGTGTCCGCGCTGTTCGCGGAGCGGATGGCGGGGGCGGCCAAGCGCTTCCCGCGGACGGTGGGCCTGGAGCCTCAGTTCGCTGCACTGCTGCCCGAGGTGCTGATCGAGATCGGCCCGGACCAGTTCGCTGCCCTGGCCGCCAAGGCACTGGCTCCCAAGCCCGCCGAGCAGGTCTCGATCTCGCATGTCCACGTCCAGCGGGTCAGTGTGCGCGAGCAGGCGGCCATCGTCATCGATCGGCTCCGCCGGCAGCGCACCTCGACCTTCCGTGCCCTCGTGCAGGACTGCGACTCCACGCTGCTGGTGATCGGGCGCTTCCTCGCGCTGCTCGAGCTCTATCGCGAGCAGGTGGTCGCCTTTGAGCAGCTGACACCGCTGGGGGACCTCACGGTCCGCTGGACCGGTGACGACGACAGCGATGTCGAGGTGACTGACGAGTTCGACATCGAGCGCGAGGTGGACCGCGTGCCCGAGACGACCGATGAGACCACGGACGAGATCGAGGACGAGCCCGCCGAGGCGGTACATGAAGGGACCGACGATGAGTGACGCCGATGAGCGGCAGGAGCGTCTGACGGACGAGGCGGCCGAGGTCGACGAGATCCAATCGGGGGAGTTCATCCACGAGGCTCCCGTCGGGGACGATGCCGATGGCGGGTCGGTAGACGACCAACCCGCGGAGCTCGGGGCGCCGTCTCTGACAGCAGCGCTCGAGGCCCTGCTGCTGCTGGCCGACGAGCCCATGAACGTGCTCGAGCTCGCCGCGGCAGTTCACGAGCGGGTCGAGGACGTCGAGATGGAGCTGCACCGCCTCGCCGAGGAGTACAGCGACCAGATGCGCGGGTTCGACCTGCGCGAGGTCGCTGGGGGCTGGCGCTACTACACCCGCGCCGAGTGCTCGCCCGTCGTGGAGCGCTTCGTGCTCGACGGCCAGCAGGCCCGTCTCACACAGGCCTCGCTGGAGACCCTCGCCGTGATCGCCTACCGGCAGCCGATCACACGAGGCCGGGTGAGTGCTGTCCGCGGCGTCAATGTCGATGGCGTCGTCCGGACGCTTCTGACCCGCGGCCTCATCGAGGAGGCTGGGACAGATGGCGAGTCTGGCGCGCACGTGTACGTCACCACGTCGCACTTCCTCGAGCGTATGGGCCTGTCCTCGCTCGACGAGCTGCCACCACTCGCGGAGCACCTTCCGGATCTCTCCGAGTTGGAGGACGTCCTCGGCACCGTCGACGTCGGCGAGTGACGATGCCCTCCGACTCTGAGCCTTCGGAGCAGGGCGACCTGGTTCGCCTGCAGAAGGTGCTGGCGGCTGCCGGGCTGGGCAGCCGTCGCGCGTGCGAGGCGCTGATCGACCAGGGGCGCGTCGAGGTCGACGGCCAGCGGGTGCGCGAACAGGGAATGCGCGTCGACCCGCGCACGGCGGTGATCCGGGTCGACGGCGAGCGCGTGCCGACGGCTCCCGGGGTGGCCGTGTTCGCCTTCAACAAGCCGCGGGGAGTCGTCTCCACGATGTCCGACGAGCAGGGGCGCCCCTGCGTCGGCGACTACGTCGAGGGGCGCCGGGATCGGCTCTTCCACGTCGGTCGACTGGACGCCGACACCGAGGGCCTGCTCATCCTGACCAATGACGGTGAGCTCGCGAACCGACTGGGCCACCCGTCCTTCGAGGTCGACAAGACCTATGTGGCGACAGTCCGGGGCCAGGTTCCGGGCAGCGCCCTGCGAGACCTGCAACGGGGCGTCGAGCTCGATGACGGTCCGGCCCGGTGCGACAGCGCCCGCTTCGTGCAGAAGCTGCCCGACCGCACCATGGTCGAGCTCGTCCTGCATGAGGGGCGCAACCGCATCGTGCGACGCATGATGGAAGCGGTGGGTCATCCCGTGCAGGATCTGGTGCGCACGCGCATCGGACCTCTGCACCTGGGCCAGCAGCGCCCCGGAATCCTGCGCGAGATCACCGGACCGGAACTGCGGTCCCTCTACACCGCGGTCGGCCTGTAGTCCCCGACACCCGGGGTCGCCCGGTCGGTACGCTCTGCAGCGAGGAAGGGACGGTCATGACTCTGCGCGGAATCCGAGGCGCCACCTGCCTGACGGCTGACGATGCCGACGAGATTCGTGATGCCGTCCAGGAACTGCTGCGCGAGATCGTCGAGCGCAACGGCCTGGATGAGGACCACCTGATCAGCATCGTCCTCACCGGAACCCCGGACCTCACCTGCGCCTTCCCCGCGGCCGGTGCCCGCGCCTACGGGCTGGTCGACGTGCCGCTCCTGTGCGCTCAGGAGATGAACGTCGAGGGTGCGCTGCCCCTGACTGTGCGCGTGCTCGTGCACGCAGATCTCGAGCGCCCGCGCTCGGAGATCCAGCATGTCTACCTGCGGGGTGCTGAGGTGCTCCGGCAGGATCTCGTTCAGTGAGCCCGGAGGAGCTCGGCATCCCCGGGCCGGTGGCGGTCATCGGCTCGGGCCTGATCGGCACGTCGGTCGCGCTGTCGCTGCGGCGGGTGGGGGTCGATGTGCTGCTCTCCGACACCGATCCCCAGAGCCTGGATGTCGCTGTCGCTGCCGGTGCTGGCCGAGCCATCGGACCCGACGACCAACCGTCGGTGGTCGTGGTCGCGGTGCCACCGCGGCACACTGGTCAGGTTCTCGCTGAGGCGTCGTCGCGGTGGCCGGCGGCCACGCTGACGGATGTCACCTCGGTCAAGCAGACCGTGCTCGACGAGGCGGTGGCCCTCGGGGCGGACCCGCATCGGCTGGTCGGCGGCCACCCGATGGCGGGCCGTGAGGTCTCCGGGGCGGCCGCGGCCCTCGCGAACCTCATGGATGACCGGCTCTGGGTCATCACACCCCTGCCGGAGTCCGGCGTCGAGCACGTGCGGCGGGTCCACCGCGTAGCGTCCGCATGCGGCGCGGTCCCGGTCGAGATGGGGATGGCGGAGCACGATGCCGCAGTCGCGCTGGTGTCGCACACCCCGCAGGTGCTGGCGAGCGCACTGGCGGGGCAGTTGCGCGAGTCGTCCCCGGACTCGGTGGGCATCGCCGGACAGGGCCTGCGTGACATGACGAGGATCGCGGCCTCGAACGTCGATCTGTGGACCGACATCCTGGCTGCGAACTCGGCGCCGGTCGCGGAGATCCTCGACCGGCTGGCTGCATCGCTGGGGCGCGCAGCCGACTCACTGCGCGCGGTGGCGGCAGGATCCACGGAGTCCGTGGCCGGGATCGAGAGTCTTCTGAGCGCCGGGGTGGAGGGTCAGCGGCTCATCCCGGGCAAGCACGGTGCCGCACCGTCGGCGTACCGGGAGATCCTCGTCCAGGTGGCTGACCGTCCCGGCGAACTCGGGCGTCTGTTCACGGCGGCCGCCGAGGCCGACGTGAACCTCGAGGATGTGCGCATCGAGCACGTGCTGGGCCGGCCCAGTGGCCTCGTGGGGCTGTTCGTCCGGCCGGACGCGGGCGAGCGCCTCATCGGGGCGCTGCAAGAGCGCTCCTTCGATGTCCGGGGCTGAGCGCGGCTGCTGAGATCCCGCGCTGGGTCACGCTGCATCGGTCGCCACCTCTCGGCCAGTAGGCTTACCCGGTGCCCGCTCCTGTGATCGCCGTAGACGGCCCTGCCGGATCCGGCAAGTCCAGTGTCTGCCGGGCAACGGCCGATCGCCTAGGTCTCAGTTATCTGGACACCGGCGCCATGTACCGCGCCATGACCTGGGCGATGCTCGACCGCGGTGTTGACGTGGACGATGCTGCGGCGGTCGAGGCGGCGGCTGACGCTGTGCAGATCGTGAGCGGCACCGACCCACTGTCTCCGACGATCCATGTCGGCTCTGTCGATGTCGCTGGTCCGATCCGCAGTGATGAGGTGACCGCCGCGGTGAGTGCGGTCAGCGCCGTCCCGGCCGTGCGGAAGACGCTCGTCGCCCTGCAGCGGGATGAGGTCGCCCGTGCAGTACAGGCTGGCAACGGAATCGTCGTCGAGGGGCGCGACATCACGACGGTCGTGCTGCCCGATGCCGACCTGAAGGTCTTCATCACTGCCGACCCCGCCGTGCGGGCCGCCCGGCGTGCGCGTCAGGATGTCGAGCTCGGCAAGGACGGGGTCGATGTCGAGCGCACGGAGAACGCTCTACGGGAACGCGACGCCAAGGACAGTTCCCGGCAGGCATCACCTCTGGCCCAGGCGGACGACGCCGTGGTCCTCGACACCACCGACCTCACGCTGGAGCAGGTCATCGATCGGATGGCTGCCATGATCGCCGATCTCGACAGCCCATGACCGGGCCGACGGTCGATCTCCCGTCGTGGACCGGGGCCGCCCACGCGCGCAACCTCGCCTCCACGGCCATGCGCGTCACCTACAAGGTTCACCCCCATGGCAACCACCATGTGGGCACGTCGGGACCCGTTCTGCTAGTCACGCGTTCGGAGAGCCTGCTGGCGGGAACCCTCCTGCATGCGACCGTGCCGCGGCCGGTCCATGTCGTCGCGAATGCCGCGATGTCCTCAGCGCTGCGCCAGGGCATGCTGACGCGTGCTGGGGTCATCCCGGTGCGTTCGGACGTCGCGATCGACGCACAGCGCATCGCTCGGCTGGCCATCGAGGACGACCGTGCAGTCGCGCTCACAGGTTCGACAGTGCATCCCGCCTACCTGGCGGCCGTGACCGGCGCCCCCATCGTGCCCGTGGTGATGTTGGGTGCCGAGGGGCGTGTGCCGACCGATCCGCCCCGGCCGCGGTCCCGGATCGACGTGTACTACTTCGACCCGGTGACGGTCTCTGTCACCGGTGACCCGCTGGCGGTGGGCACCCGCTCGGCGATCAGTGAACGGATCCGACAGGTCCTCGACGATGCCGAGGAGCAGGCGGCGCGGCGATCGGGGCGCCTGACATGACCTCGCCAGAGGAGAGGAAGCACAGCATGGGTGACGACTGGGTGGCCTTCGACGATGATGCCGAGGGCGATGTCCCCGACACCACGATGGCCGACGACTCCGGCGACGACGGCGGAGACGCCGACGAGGGCGGCGACGAAGGTGGCGTTGAAGTTCGAAGACTGTTCGGTCGTCATCGCGGCGATGCCCGCGTGGGTCGGCTTCACCCGCAGGATCCGCCCCATGCCGTCGAACTCCATGCGGTCGATGCAGACCTCGCGGTGGAAGCCCGCGCTGCTGCCCATCCCGATTCCCTTCGGATAGGTGAAGCGGTGGTAGACGATGTACCACTCGTCCCTGCCCGGAACCTGGATCGTCGAGTTGTGCCCGGTGCCGTAGATGCCCTCGCCGTCC
>JAUHZW010000263.1 GCA_030425745.1 Actinomycetes bacterium | reverse complement strand
CTGAAGGTCGGGGGCGACTTGCAGCAGACGGCGCGTGTGCCCTGGAGCAGCGCGCCGACCAAGAAGGTCGTCGGCAGCGCGTGTGACGACGGGCTCGACTGCACAACCGGCGACGTTTGGACGAAGACCGGTGCGTGTGTGGGGAAGGTCGACTGCCCCGAAACCACCTGCAATGTCGGCGTCTGTGGACCAGACGGCGCGTGCGAGCTCCAGGCCATCGCGGCAGCAGCGAAGGTGCCCTGCGACGACGTGTCGCCGGCTTCGGGGGAGCGCGTCACGGGGGTGTCGCGCACCAGGATCCGGAAGCCGTCGGGATCGCGGTCGATGAAGTCGAACAGGGCCATGCCTGCGCGCTCGAGCAGCACGCGTGGATGCAGGCGCTCGTCCTTCGGGCTCGGAGCCGCGAGGGCCTGGGTGATGGAGTCCAGGAGGTAGCCCATCTCGCGATCGACGACCACGGCGTAGAGCCCCTCCTTGCCGCCGAAGTGCTCGTACACGACGGGCTTGGAGACGCCGGCCTTCGCTGCGATCTCCTCGACGGTGACGGCCTCGAAGCCCTTCTTGGCGAAGAGCCTGCGGCCAATGTCGAGCAGTTGCTCACGCCGTTCCTGCCCGCTCATCCGGACGCGGTCACGAGTCTCCGTGCGCCGCGGCGTGCGGGCGGCGGGGGTCAGCTCGGTGACGTTGGAGTCATCGAGCTCCGATTCGATGGCGTCGGTGCTCACGATGACCTCAGGCGGAGGTCGCGCTGGGAGCGCGGTAGCCGCGGATGCGGTGCGCCATCGTGGGGTCCTCGAGCTTCTTGACCAGACGCTCGGGCTTGGGCCAGCGGACGTCCTTCGCCAGACCGGCACGCTCCATCGCGCGGATGGCCACAGCGCTCAGGTCGACTTGCCCCTTGAGCACGCCGTGCCGGGCCGCCGTGGGCTCCGCGTGGTGGAGGTTGTGCCAGGACTCCCCGAGGGAGGGGATGGCCAGCCACCACACGTTGGTGGAGAAGTCGCGGGAGTCGAAGGGACGGGTGCCGAAGACGTGGCAGACGGAGTTGATCGACCAGGTGACGTGGTGGACGATCGCGATGCGGAACAGGCCCGCCCAGAAGAAGGCGGTCAGCGCGCCGACCCACGACCACGTGATGAGCCCGCCGAGCAGTGCGGGGAGCAGCAGCGAGGCGGCGACGATCGCGGGGAACCAGCGGGAGATGGCCTCGAGGTCCTTGTCGGCCTTGATGTCCGGGGCGTACTTCTCGATCGCGGTCTGCTCTTCGTCGAACAGCCAGCCCACGTGCGCGAAGTACAGGCCCTTGGCGACGGCGCGCTTGGAGGTGCCGAAGCGCCAGGGGGAGTGGGGGTCGCCGACCTCGTCGGAGTACTTGTGGTGCTTGCGGTGGTCGGCCACCCACTGGCGGATGGAGCCCTCGAGGGCCATGGAGCCCGCGAGGGCCAGCAGGATCTTCACGCCGCGGCCGGCCTTGAAGCTGCCATGCGTGAAGTAGCGGTGGTAGCCGATGGTGATGCCGGCGGCCGTGACTGCATAGAACAGCACGAGGAGGGCGATGTCCGTCCACGACAGCCAGCTGCCCCACGCCACGGGGATCGCGGCCACGACCGCGAGCAGCGGCACCACGACGAAGACTCCGATGGTGATGCGCATCGCGTTGCCCTGGATCTGCAGTTCCTCGGGGCGGACCGGGGTCACGATCTCGGGGGTGGCGGTCATGTGGAGCCTCTCGTCGGCATGCAACCTACGGTAACGAAACTTACGGAACCGTAGGTTACGCAACCGTAGGTAGGGGAGTCAAGTCGAACGGCCGCACGATGTCTAGAGTTCACGTGACCGTCCCCGGTCGTCTAGTGGCAGGACAGCGGACTTTGAATCCGTCAACGGAGGTTCGACCCCTCCCCGGGGAGCACTCCGGCCGGACTAGCGGCCCAGCTCCAGGAATCGCAGGTCCCAGCAGCCCGGAAACGTGCTGCCGTCGCGATCGCACAGCGTGCCGTCACCGCTGATCCGGGCGATCTCGACCCGCTCACGCGTATTGCCCCCGATCGTGGCGCTGACCCGGCCCGGCCCCTCCAGCACGTAGGTCCCCGAGCAGCGGTTGAGCACCCAGACGATCCCGGCCATGTTGTTGACGGCCCCCACTCTGGCGTCGTCCTGGATGGACGTGTTGTAGTCGTTGCGCAGGTCCGCTTCGTCCCACTCGCACTCGATGACCAGGACGCTCGCCCGAGTCGATGTCAGGTGATCGGGCGCTGCTCCGGCTCCCGAGGCCAGGGCCACGGCGGCGCCCGCGATGGCCACCGTCGCCGGGGTGAGCAACAGGGTGATTCGGCGTCCGATCATGGTCGAGAGGCTAGCCTCCTCGGTCCCCACGACGGACCGGTCAGGGACCTTCGTCCGGGTGACAGAACCCGAGGGTCATCGCTACCGTGTGACGTATGAGGCTCATGGTGCGCACGTCTTCCCGGATCGCCGTCGCCGTCGCCGTCGCTGCAGGGCTCGCCCTGCCGGCCGCAACGGCTGCCCAGGCCGCCCCGGTCTCGGGACTGACCTGGGTCGCGTCACCGAACGGTGTCGTCGGCATCCAGCAGTCCGTCGTGATCAAGGCCGGCAAGGCCAAGAAGGTCGCCGGCAAGGTCGCCACGGTGACCTTCACCCCGCCGAGCGGCGCCGCCTTCTCCGGCCAGACCGCCGTGAACCAGTACGGCTACGCCTCGATCCCGTGGATGCCGTCCACCGCCGGGACCTGGACAGTCTCCGCCTCCGTCGACGGTGCGGCGATCAGCCCCACCTCGATCGCGGTCGCCGCGATGCCCACCGAGGTGGACCTCCTCGTGCCTGCGCAGGTCGCTGAGAATGTCGCCACCAGCGTGCGGGTCGAGGTGCTCGCCCTCGCCGGACCCATAACGCCGAGCGGCACCGTCACACTCAAGGACCAGAACGGCAACACGGTCGGCACCGGGACCCTCGGCCCCAGCAGCACCGCGGGTGTCGCCGTCGCGGACGTCGGCTGGACCCCCAGCACCGGCACCACGGCA
>JAUHZW010000008.1 GCA_030425745.1 Actinomycetes bacterium | reverse complement strand
AGCAGGCTCCCCTGGTGGTCGTGTCCGGTCCCTCGGGCGTCGGCAAGAGCACGGTGGTCGCGGAGGCGCTGGCTCTCAATCCGGAGATCTGGCTGTCGGTCAGCGCGACCACGCGTCAGCCGCGGGCAGGGGAGCAGGACGGCCGGGAGTACTTCTTCGTCAGCGATGACGGCTTCGACGAGCTCGTCACCACCGACGGTCTGCTGGAGTGGGCGGCCTTCGCCGGAAACCGATACGGAACTCCCCGGGCTCCGGTCGACGAGCGGCGAGCGGCCGGTACTCCCGTCCTGCTCGAGATCGAGGTGCAGGGAGCCCGCCAGGTGCGCCAGCACGTGCCCGGTGCCCTGCTGGTCTTCCTCGCGCCCCCGTCCTGGGAGGTTCTCGAGGCCAGACTCACCGGCCGGGGCACTGAGGACGACGATGCCGTGCAGCGCCGGCTGGCGGCAGCGCAGGAGGAGCTGGCGGCGGCGGAGGAGTTCGATGCGGTGCTGGTGAACGCCGACGTCCGAGAGTGTGCCGAGGCCTTGCTACGATTGGTGGCTGATCCGACGAGCGCTCGGTCCTGACCATCAGTACCCGTCCGCTCCCACCTGTGTGACCGACTGAATGAGGCCGTGACGTGAGCAGTGCGACCACCCCCGAGGGCATCACCCATCCCTCGATCGACGAGCTGCTGGAGAAGACCGACTCCAAGTACTCCCTGGTGATATACGCCTCCAAGCGCGCCCGCCAGATCAACGCCTACTACTCCCAGCTCGGCGAGGGCCTGCTGGAGTACGTCGGCCCGCTGGTCGAGACCCATGTCCAGGAGAAGCCGCTCTCGATCGCCATGCGCGAGATCGATGCCGGCCTGCTGACCAGCGAGCCGATCAGTGCAGAGGAGGCCGCGGGCATCGCGGCCGCGGAGGCTGCCGCCACGAGCGCCAGTGCAGCGTTCTCCAGCGATGCGGGCTTCTCGGACCAGCCTGAGGCCTGATCCATGGCCCGCCGGGTCGTTCTGGGCGTCGCCGGCGGCATCGCTGCGTACAAGGCCTGCGAGATCCTGCGTGGGCTGCGCGAGGCCGGTCACGACGTCACCGTCGTTCCCACCGCGGCCTCACTGAACTTCGTCGGGGCCACCACGTGGGAGGCCCTATCGGGTCGCCCCGTGGCCAGCGATGTCTGGACCCGTGCCCACGATGTTCCGCACGTCCGCCTCGGCCAGGAGGCCGACCTCGTGGTCGTCGCCCCGGCCACGGCGGATCTGCTGGCCCGTGCGGCGCAGGGCATGGCCGACGACCTCCTCACCAACACGCTCCTGACCGCCCATGGCCCGGTGCTGATGGCTCCGGCCATGCACACCGAGATGTGGCTGCACCCGGCCACCCAGCGCAATGTGGCCCTGCTGCGTGAGCGCGGTATCCGGGTCCTCGACCCTGCTGTCGGCCGCCTCACCGGTGCTGATTCCGGCCCCGGGCGGCTGCCGGAACCGTCCGCGATCGTCGCTGCAGCCCTGGATCTGCTGCGCCGCCCCGCTGCCGACGACCTCAGTGGGCTGCGAGTCCTGATCAGTGCCGGCGGCACCCGAGAAGCGTGGGACCCCGTGCGGTTCCTCGGCAATCGCAGCAGCGGCATCCAGGGCGTCGAACTGGCCCGCACCGCGGTGTCCCGCGGGGCCGAGGTCACCTTCGTGGCAGCCGCCATGGACGTGGCGCCGCCCGCCGGAACGGCAGTGGTGCACGTGGAGTCTGCCGCCGAGTTGCACGCGGAGATGGCCGCGAGGTCCGGCGACAACGACGTCGTCGTGATGGCCGCCGCGGTGGCCGACTTCCGCCCCGATGAGGCGGCCGGCAAGGTCAAGAAGGAGGGCGATGCCGGCGTCGACCTCCGCCTCGAGCAGACGGTCGATGTCCTGGCCGACCTCGTTCGACAGCGCAGCGGTGCGACGCCGACGATCGTGGGCTTCGCCGCGGAGACCGCGGGGGATCCCGACCGGCTGCGTGAACTCGCTCAGGCGAAGCTGGCCCGCAAGGGCTGTGATCTGCTGGTCGCCAATGATGTGGGCGACGACGCCGTGTTCGGCCAGCCCACCAATGAGGTCCTCATCCTCAGCGCCGGTGGGGGAGAGCGCGAGGTCCCGCGGGCGAGCAAGGCGGAGATCGCCGACGCGGTGTGGGACGCGGTCCTCGCCCTTCGGTCATAACCCGCGAGTGGTCACTGGCCGTCCGAGTGGTCACTGGCCGTCCGGGTGATTCATCGGCGGAGCCTGCGATGAGATAAGCAGGCTCTGGGCTAGACTCGCCACCGGTCACGAGAACCAGCGACAAGTCCCGGCTTGCTGGTCGGCAACCCTCCAGACGCGGTGGGGTGCTCCGGGAGCAGACCAGGCCCCACCGGGGGCAAGCGCGGATCCACCAGTGGGGCTGCGTCACACGTCAGCAAGGAAGAGGAATCGTTCGTGTCACATCGCCTGTTCACGTCAGAGTCGGTCACCGAGGGCCATCCGGACAAGATGGCCGACCAGATCAGCGACGCCATCCTCGACGATCTGCTCCGGCAGGATCCGACGAGCCGCGTCGCGGTCGAGACGATGCTCACCACCGGCCAGGTCCACGTCGCCGGTGAGGTCACCACCAACGGCTTCGCCGATGTCATGGACCTCGTGCGCCAGACCGTGCTCGGCATCGGCTACGACTCGTCCGTCAAGGGCTTCGACGGGGAGTCCTGCGGCATCTCCGTCTCGATCGGCAAGCAGTCCCCGGACATCGCCCAGGGCGTCGACGACGCCTACGAGGAGCGTGCCGAGGGCAGCGCCGACCCGCTCGACCGCCAGGGTGCGGGCGATCAGGGCCTGATGTTCGGGTACGCGTGCGATGACACCCCCGAGCTCATGCCGCTGCCGATCCACATCGCCCAGCGACTCTCCGAGCGGCTCACCGAGGTGCGCAAGGACGGCACCGTGCCGTACCTGCGCCCCGATGGCAAGACCCAGGTCACCATCGCCTACGACGAGAACGACCGTCCGGTCAAGATCGACACCGTCGTGCTCTCGTCGCAGCACGCGAAGGACGTCGACCTCGACACGATGCTCACTCCGGACATCAAGCGGCATGTCGTCGATCCGGTTCTCGACGCCATCGAACTGGACTCGCGTGACTACCGCCTGCTCGTGAACCCGACGGGCCGCTTCGAGATCGGTGGCCCGATGGGCGATGCCGGCCTCACCGGCCGCAAGATCATCGTCGACACCTACGGCGGCATGGCCCGCCACGGCGGCGGCGCCTTCTCCGGCAAGGACCCGTCGAAGGTCGACCGCTCGGCCGCCTACGCGATGCGCTGGGTCGCCAAGAACGTCGTTGCCGCCGGTCTGGCCTCCCGCTGTGAGGTCCAGGTGGCGTACGCGATCGGCAAGGCCCACCCCGTGGGCGTCTTCGTCGAGACGTTCGGCACGGGCGTGGTGCCCGACGAGGCGATCCAGCAGGCCGTCCTGGAGGTCTTCGACCTGCGGCCCGCCGCGATCATCCGCGACCTGGACCTGCTGCGCCCGATCTTCCGCACCACTGCCGCCTACGGTCACTTCGGTCGTCCGCAGGGCAGCAACATCCTGCTCGACAACGACGATCCCGCGAAGCGCACGGCCGTCGGGCCCACCTTCACCTGGGAGGCCACCGACCGCGCCGAGGCGCTGAAGGCGGCTGCCGGTCGCTGACCGCGGTCTGCGCGCAAAACCAGCACGTCCACCGTCGGGGGCGTCGGGCATGATCACCTCATGACCGACGCCCCCGACGACGTAACGCGTCGTCCGTCAGGGCGCGGCGCGGACCGCATCGTCCAGGTCCGCATCGACTCTCAGGTGCCCCACCTGGACCGTCCCTTCGACTACACGGTCCCCGAGGCCCTCGCGGAGTCGGTGGACGTGGGGAGCCGGGTCCGTGTCCGGTTCTCGGGGCGGCTGGTCAACGCGATCGTCGTGGCCCTCGATCCTGACTCCCGGCACGAGGGTCAGCTCCGCGCCATCGAGCGCGTCATGGGGCCGGAACCGGTGGTCACCGAGGAGACGCTGCCTCTGATCCGGGCAGTTGCGGAGCGCTGGGCGGGCACCTTCAGCGACGTGCTGCGCTCGGCGGTGCCCCCTCGGCATGCGCGCGCGGAGAAGTCCGCCGTGACTCCCGCCGCGTGGGCGGCGGAGCCGCCGGCGGAGGATGCGTGGTCGCAGTACGTGTCCGGTGCGGCCCTCATCCGTCGGGTCGGCTCTCCCGCTGCGGGAGCGCCGGTGCGCGCGGTCTGGTCGATGGCGCCCGCCGGCGACTGGAGCGCCGATGTCGCGGCGCTGGTGCGCTCGGTCATCTGCCAGCCGGAGGGCACGGCCATCGTGGTCGTCCCCGACGCCTCCGATGTCGAGCGGGTCCGCGCCCAGCTCGCCGCCGAATACGATGCCAAGGCCGTCGCGACGCTCAGCGCGGACATGGGGCCTGAGCGTCGCTACCGGGAGTTCCTGCGCGTTCTGCGCGGCGGAGTCCGCCTCGTGGTCGGTACCCGGGGAAGCGTCTTCGCGCCGGCTCGTGACCTGCGGCTCGTCGTGGTGTGGGACGACTCGGACGATGCGCTGATCGACCCGCAGGCCCCGTACTGGAACGCCCGGGATGTCGCTGCTGTCCGTTCCCATCTGGCCGGCTGCCATCTTGTCGTCGGGTCACCCGCACGGTCGGTCGTGACCCAGCAGTGGGTGGAGTCCGGCTGGGCGCGGTCGGTGGAGCCCACCCGCGACGTGGTGCGCGATCGCGGCCCGCGTGTGCGGGCGATCACCGAGCAGGATGAGGCGCGCGATCCGGCGGCAGCGGCAGCCCGCATGCCGCACACCGCATGGGAGGCCGCCAGGACGGCCGTGGTCAACGGGCCGGTGCTGGTCCAGGTCGCACGGCGCGGCTACGTGCCCGGGCTCGCGTGCCAGGACTGCCGCACCCCGGCGCGATGCTCCTGCGGCGGTCCGCTCATGCTTCCCGGGCGCGCCACCACGCCGGTGTGCTCATGGTGTGGGGCGATCCGCGGCGACTGGCACTGCTCCTCCTGCCACGGATCGCGCCTCCGGGCGATGTCGGTCGGCGCCGAGCGCACGGTCGAGGAGATCGGCCGGGCCTTCCCGCAGGTGCCCGTGCTGGCCAGTCACGGTGGCCATCGAGTGCTGACGGTGCCCGGCGATCCCGCGATCGTCGTGGCCACGCCAGGCGCCGAGCCCGTTGCCGATGGCGGATACCGCGCTGTCCTGCTGCTGGACGCCCGCTCGATGCTGAGCCGCCCGAGCCTCGATGCCGAGGAGGATGCGGCGAGACGGTGGTTCGCGGCGGCGGGTCTGGCTGCGCCGTCAGCCCCTGTGGTCATCACGGCCGAGAACTCGCTCGCGCCCGTCCAAGCGCTGGTCCGGTGGGACGCGCCGTGGCTCGCCGCCCGTGAGCTCGGTCAGCGGGCGTCCGCGGGTCTGCCGCCCGCTACCCGCATGGCCGCGCTGGTCGGATCCGGCGAGGACATCCGCGCGGTCACCCAGCGGCTGAGAACCCCGCATCGGCTGCTTGGGCCGCTCCCGGATCCGAGCCCGCACGACCCGGATCGACAGCGCGGGCTCGTCGTGGTCCATCGCCGCGAGGGGCAAACCCTCAGCCGCGAGCTGGCAGCGATCACGATGACCCGCTCGGCCGAGGGCAAGGCCCGGCCGGTCCACGTGCACATGGACCCGAGGTCCGTGTAGCACCCAGCACGCTCTGTCTACACTCGACGTCATGGCCATCCAGCCCATCCGACTCTTCGGTGACCCCGTCCTGACCACGCCCGCCGCACCGGTGGAGACCTTCGACAAGGAGCTCCGCAAGCTCGTCAAGGACCTCACCGAGACGATGATGGACGCCCCGGGGGCCGGTCTCGCCGCTCCTCAGATCGGCGTCTCCCTGCGGGTCTTCACCTACTGGGTGGACGACGAGCCCGGTCATCTCATCAACCCCGACCTCGACCTGTCCGACGAGATGATGGACGGTGAGGAGGGCTGCCTGTCGCTGCCGGACCTGGCGTTCGACACCCCGCGCTCCAAGCGGGTCGTCGCGAAGGGCATGAACATGCACGGCGAGCCGGTCGTCATCGAGGGCTCGGATCTGCTGGCTCGTGCCGTGCAGCACGAGACCGATCACCTCGACGGGATCCTGTTCATCGATCGACTTGATCCGGAGATGCGCAAGGAGGCCATGCGGCAGATCCGTCAGGCCGAGTGGTTCGGGGAGCAGGCTCCCGACGTGCGGCTGAGTCCGCACGCGATCTCCTCCAAGTGGCTGTAGCCGGTGCGCTGTGTCTTCGCGGGAACGCCGGACGTCGCGGCCGTCGCCCTGACCCGTCTGCTCGATTCCTCCCATGAGGTCGTTGGGGTCATCACCCGGCCCGACGCCCGATCCGGGCGTGGTCGCACGCTGAGCCCGTCACCGGTGGCGGAGGTGGCCTCGTCATCCGGCATCGAGGTGATCAAGCCGATCTCCCTTCGCGATCCGGATGTGCTCGAGCAGCTGAGGGCACTGGCTCCCGATGTCGCGCCGATCGTCGCGTTCGGGGGTCTCGTGCCGCCCGAGGCTCTCGACATCCCGATGCACGGATGGGTCAACCTGCACTTCTCCCTTCTGCCGCGGTGGCGTGGTGCCGCGCCGGTGCAGCACGCGATCTGGCGCGGTGATGACGTCACCGGGGCATCGACCTTCCTGCTCGAAGAGGGCCTGGACACCGGGCCGGTGTTCGGCACCGTCATCGACGAGATCGCACCGGACGACACCTCCGGCACCCTGCTGGCGCGGCTCGCCGAGGTCGGGGCCGACCTCCTCGTCGACACCCTCGACCTCCTCGCGTCCGGCCACGCAGCCCCGGTCCCGCAGGTGGGGGAGTCGTCCTACGCGCCCAAGCTCACCGTCGAGGACGCTCACGTCCGCTGGGATGTGCCGGCCTTCGCCGTGGATCGGCAGGTCCGTGCCTGCACGCCGGCGCCGGGGGCGTGGACGACACTCGCGGGCGATCGACTGGGCATCGGACCTGTCACGGTGGTGGACGACGATCCGCCGACTCTGGAGCCGGGTGAGGTGCACGTGACGAAGCGGGACGTCCTCGTCGGCACCATCACCGACCCCGTGCGCTTGGGCACCGTGCGTCCGGCCGGCAAGAAGGAGATGCCCGCAGCCGACTGGGCGCGCGGTGTCCGCCTGGAGAGCGGGTCGGTTCTGGGCGGCGGGGCCTCGTGAGCGACCGGGCGAGGGAGGCCGCGCTGGAGGTGCTGCGGGCGGTCCGCGAGGACGACGCCTACGCCAACCTCGTGCTGGCGCAGATCCTGCACGGTCACGGCCTGACCGGCCGCGATGCGGCGTTCGCCACCGAGCTGGCGTACGGCACCCTGCGCATGCGTGGCTGGTACGACGCCGTGCTGGCCCAGTGCGTCACCCGCCCGCTGGAGAAGGTGGAGCCGGTCATGCTCGACATCCTGCGCATGGGGGTGCACCAGCTGCTGGCGATGCGCGTGCCCGACCACGCAGCCGTCGACTCCTCGTGTGTGCTCGCCCGGGCCGCGGGCGCCAAGCCCGGTGGCGATTCCCGGGCCGGGTTCGTCAATGCTGTGCTGCGCAAAGTGGCCGCGAAGGATGCCGAGACCTGGGCCGAGCAGATCCGCGGAGACCGACCGGACGACGATCCGGAGTGGCTGGCGACCCGCTGGTCGCACCCGGCATGGATCGTGCGTGCCCTTCGTTCGGCGTTGGGGGAGCGCTCCGGGGAGCTCGCCGAACTCCTGGAGGCCGACGACATCCCCGCCCGACCCGCCCTGGTGGCGCGACCCGGCCGCATGACCGTCGATGAGCTGGTGGAGCTGCCGGAGGTGGAGCCCGGGCGCTGGTCACCGCTCGCCGGCACGCTGGTCGACGGGCGCCCTGAGCAGCTCGCCTGCGTGCGCGATGGTCGCGCCGGGGTGCAGGACGAGGGCAGTCAACTCGTCGCGCTGGCGCTGTCCCGCGCAGAGGTCGACGACGACCACGGCAGGTGGCTCGACACGTGTGCCGGTCCGGGGGGCAAGGCGGCCCTGCTGGACGGCCTGGCCCGCGAGCGTGGCGGGCGCCTGGTCGCCGTCGAGCAGCACCCGCACCGTGCAGCGCTCGTCGAGGGTTCCTTCGCTCCCGGCTCGTCGTCGATAGTCCTCACCGGCGATGCGCGCCAGGCTCCCTGGGGAGACGAGCAGTTCGATCGCGTTCTGGTCGATGCTCCGTGCACGGGCCTCGGCGCCCTGCGCCGGCGCCCGGAGTCTCGGTGGCGGCGGACCCCGGCGGATCTCGCCTCGCTCGGAGGTCTGCAGCGTGACCTGCTGAGGTCCGCGCTCGACGCGGTCAAGCCCGGGGGAGTCGTCGCCTACGTCACCTGCTCACCGCATCTGGCGGAGACGGAGTACGTGGTCCGTGACGTCGTCGGTCAGCGGGATGACGTCGTCCTGGAGGACGCTCGGCCGCTGCTGCCGGACGTCACCGATCTCGGCGACGGCCCGACCGTCCAACTGTGGCCGCACCGCCACGGAACGGATGGGATGTTCCTGGCTGTCATGCGTCGAACTGCGACACCACTTCGACACGAGGACATGGGGCGCGAACTGGCGCGCCCCCTTTCGGAAGAGGAGGCGTCGTGGCTTGAGGCGGATCTGAGCTGATTGAGGGCAAGGTCCTTGTGCCGGACCTCGGAGTGCCGGCGGGGCCCTAGGTCGCATGGATGCGCCGGTGGTCACCATCACCGCTCAGGCCGCCCTCCACTCACTACCCACCGGTGTGCAGGTCGTGCCACTGGCGACCACGATCCGGCAGTGCCGGTGTCCCTTCGCCAGATCCGTGAGGTCCTCGCCCTGCTGCTCGACTGCGGAGCGCCCTGATCTGTCGGCCAGCGCGACTTGGGCCGTGACGGCAGGATGGACCCGTGACCACGCGGATGCCCATGAGCCGTGCCGAGGCCGCGGGCCTGCTCGGGGTGGACCCGTCAGCCGATCCGGACACCGTGCGGCACGCCTGGCGCATGTGGGCCCGGGTGGCTCATCCCGACGTCGGTGGTGACCCCCGGCACTTCGCACGGTTGGACGATGCCCGCCGAGTGCTCATGGAGCCGCTGCCTGACGCACCGTCAGGGGAGTGGGCGCCGCGACCGCGTCAGCCCCTTCGCGACGTCCTGCGTCGCCCGAGGCGTCCCGTGGGCTTGGCGGTCATCGCGATGCTGACCCTCCTGCTCGGCACGCTGCCTGGGTCGCTGCCCGGCCCGGTGTCGATGGGGGAGCTGGCCGTCATGTCGACGCCGGCTGCCGTGCTGGCGGCCCTGACCGCTGCCTGGACTGCGCGGCAGGTACTGTCGGCCGAGGCCGACCGAGGTCATCGGATCACGGTCCTGGCCCTGGTGTGGCTCCCGCTCGCGACTCTGCTGGTCGCCGTGTCCAGCCTCACGGGCACGAGCATGCTGCCCGTCCTGCCGATCCTCGCCCTGCCGCTGGTCGCCGCCGTGGCCTCGCTGGATCCCGGTGCCGGCCTCTGGCGGCCGATCGGCCTACGCGGGCAGGAGCCCTGACAGCTCGTCGAACACTCCCGGCGCCGCAGCGATGATGCGGCCGCCGCCGGTGATGCCGTAGTCGGCGAGAAAGGGGTTGGTGCGGCCGCCGGCCTCCTCGACGAGGAGGAGGGCGGCCAGGCAGTCCCACGCGTTGATGTGCATCTCGACGTACCCGATGAGCTGGCCTGCGGCGACATAGGCGAGGGTCAAGGCCCCGGATCCGCAGCGGTGGTACATGCCGTCGGCGGCCCGGAGCCCCTCGGCGATGTGGCCGAGCTGCTGCGGCGTCGTCCGTGGCGAGCAGCCCATCCCGGTGAGTCCCTCGGCCAGACTCGAGACGGCGCGCACATGCATGGGTCGGTCGTTGAGGGTCGCCCCACTGCCGAGTTGCCCGGCATAGAGGTCATCGGTCACGGGGTTGTAGATGACACCGACCTGCGTCTGCCCGTCGGCGACGTATGCGACGGAGACGCACCAGGTCGGCAGCCCGAGAAGAAACGGCTGCGTGCCGTCGATGGGATCCACGACCCACGCGCCGCGATCACCGTCGACGCCATCGGCCCCGGTCTCCTCACCGACGAACGCGTCGTGGGGGAACTGTGCCGTGAGGCGCGCCTTGATGACGGCCTCGGTCTCGCGGTCGGCCTGGCTCACATGGTCCTGCACCCCCTTGCTCTCCACCGTGAGGGCATCGAGGTTGCTGTAGTGCGCCAGAGCGACGGCGCCCCCTTCGCGGGCAGCGGCGATCGCCGCATCGAGATGGGCCTGACGGTCGGCCGGATCCATGGTCAGTCCTTCCAGAGCCATGCGGCGCCCCGTACGCCGCTGGAGTCCCCGTGCATCGATCGGACGATGGGGGTGTCGAACACGGGGGAGAAGGTGTACCGGCCGATGGCGGCCGGGAGATCGTCGTAGAGCTCGTCGATGTTGCTCATGCCGCCGCCCATGACGAACACGTCGGGGTCGAGGGTGTTGACGACGACGGACAGGCCGCGACCGACCCGGTCGATCCACGCCCGGTAGACGGCATCAGCGCGACCGTCTCCGGTGCGTCGTCGCTCCATGATCTGTGCAGGCAGCAGGTCATCTCCGCCGGCCGTGCGGTACTCACGAGCGAAGGAGTAGCCGGACAGCCACGTCTCGATGCAGCCGCTCTTTCCGCAATAGCAGGGCTCGCCGGGCAGTTCGTGCTCGTGGGCATAGGGCAGGGGATTGTGACCCCAGTCGCCCGCGGAGTTGTTCGGTCCGTGGTGCGGTCGGCCGTCGATGGCGATGCCGGCCCCGGTGCCGCTGGCGATGATGACGCCGAAGACGACGCGGTGGCCCGCGCCCGCACCGTCGATGGCCTCAGATGCGGCGAAGCAGTCGGCGTCGTTCTCGACGCGCAAGGGTCGGTCCAGGGCGCGGAGCAGGTCCGCCTCGACCGGCTGGCCGTTGATCCACGTCGAGCTGCCGCCCTTGCCGAGGCGGCTGATCGGCTCGAGGGATCCGGGGATCCCGATGCCGACATCGCCCGTGCTCCCGGTCTCGGCCTCGAGGTGCTCGACGATGTCGCGCACCATGGCCAGGCAGGCCGGATAGTCGCCGCGGGGCGTGGTGTCACGGATGCGCAGGAGCTCCGTGCCGTCGGGCTCCATGGCGACACCCTCGATCTTGGTGCCACCCCAGTCGATGCCGATGAGCATCGATCTCCCTTCGTCGCGCTCGCGGATGCCTACGATAACGAGGTGTCCTCCACCGTCGACCTCGCCGCGAGCTCCGTCCATGTCCGCCTTCTCGGCCGGGTCGCGCGGATGTACCACGAGCGCGACATGACCCAGCAGCAGATCGCCGAGCAGCTCGGCCTGTCCCAGGCTCGGGTGTCGCGGCTGTTGAAGGAGGCAGGCGACCGCGGCATCGTGCGGTCCATCGTGGTGCTGCCCGACGGCGTGAACGCCGAGCTCGAGGATGCCCTCGAGGAACGGTTCGGTCTCGCGGACGTCGTGGTCGTGGACACGGCCGGCTCGTCGGACCCGGCGCGGGCTCTGGGGGCGGTCGCGGCCGGGTACCTCGACGTCTCGCTGGTGGGGGCCGATGTCATCGGTGTGTCCTCGTGGAGCGGCTCGCTGGTGGCGGCCGTCGAGCTCATGCGCCCGAAGCTGCAGCCGCAGGCGCAGGTCGTCGTCCAGATGTTCGGTGGTGTCGGCGATCCCGATGTCCAGGTGCAGGCGACGCGACTGACCGGCCGGCTCGCCGATGTGCTGCAGGCCAAGCCGCTGTACATGCCGTCTCCGGCGATCGTCGGCAACCCATCGACCTGCACGGCCCTGCTGTCAGATCCTTCCGTGGCTCCGGTGGTCGACGCATGGCGTGACATGTCCGTGTCCCTTGTGGGCATCGGGTCGGTCGAACCGTCGCCGCTGCTGCAGCGCAGCGGCAACGCCCTGAGCCTGGAGGAGTCCGAGGAACTGGTGGCGGCCGGGGCGGTGGGTGATGTCTGCCTGCGGTACTTCGATGCATCGGGTGCGCCCGTGGCGAGCCCGGTGGATGACCGCCTGATGGGCATGTCGGCCGATCAGATCCGAGCCGTGCCCCGTCGGATCGCGGTGGCCGGTGGCGTCGCCAAGGTGCGCGCCATCCGCGCCGCACTGCTGGGGGGCTGGGTGTCCGTTCTGGTCACGGACTCGGATGTGGCCGAAGCCCTCCTCGCCGTCTGACGGGGAGCCGGTTCACGGGGTTGACGAAGCGCCGGACCTCGGACAGAATATGTCCATTCACTAGTGAATGGACATTCAATGAGCGCCGGCACCATCACGTCCACCCAGCCTCCGTGCACGACGTCCGCCGACGTGCGCGACCTCGCCCTCCGGATCCGGCTGGGGGCCCTGGACACGATCGCGACGGCCGGCCTCGGGCATGTCGGCGGCGACTTCTCGGTGACCGACATCCTCGCCGTCCTCTACGGCGGAGTCCTGCGCGTCGATCCGGCCGATCCCGCCTGGCCCGACCGCGACCGGTTCGTCATGAGCAAGGGGCACGCGGCCGCGTCGCTCTACACTGCCCTCGCCCTGCGGGGTTTCTTCCCCGAGTCCGAGCTCGCGACCTTCGCCGGACCGGACTCGCGGCTCGGCGGGCATCCCAATCGCCGCAAGACCCCCGGCATCGAGACCAACACCGGTCCGCTGGGGCATGGGCTGCCGGTCGCGGTCGGGATGGCCACGGGGGCCCAGCTCGCCGGCGCCGGCTGGCAGACCTATGTGGTCGTCGGCGACGGCGAGATCCAGGAGGGCTCCAACTGGGAGGCCCTGATGTACGCGGCGCACCGTGGCCTGTCCAACCTCACGCTCTTCGTCGACCGCAACCGCCTCCAGCAGGGCGCGGGCACCGAGGAGACCAACGCACTCGACCCCCTGGACGAGAAGATCCGCGCGTTCGGCTGGGAGACGAGCGTCGTCGACGGTCATGACATCGAGGCGCTGTGGGCCGCGATCCGTGCGCCTCGCGATCACGGACGGCCCGTCGCGATCGTGGCTGACACCGTCAAGGGCAAGGGTGTGTCATTCATGGAGAACCTGGCCGCGTGGCATCACAAGGTTCCCTCCGCTGAGCAGGTCGAACTGGCCCGCGCCGAACTGATGGGAGCCCGGGCATGAGCGCCGCGCCCGAGATCGCGATGCACGACTGCCGCAAGGCCTTCGCTCAGACCCTGATCGAACTCGCTCGCGCCGACGAGCGCATCGTCGCCGTCTGCAACGACTCCGTGGGGTCGAGCAACCTCGGCGGGTTCCGCGAGGAGTTCCCGGAGCGCCTCATCAACGTCGGCATCGCCGAGCAGAACATGGTCGGCGTCGCGGCTGGCCTCGCCAACGCCGGTTATCTGCCCTTCGTCTCGGCTGCCTCTCCCTTCCTCACCGGACGGGCGACCGAGCAGATCAAGGCAGACATCGTCTACAGCGGTGCCAACGTCAAGCTGTGCGGTCAGAGTCCGGGCGTCTCCTACGGTGAACTCGGCCCGACACATCACTCGATCGAGGACATCGCCTGGATGCGGGCTCTTGATGACCTGCCCATCGTCGTCCCGGCTGACCCGGAGCAGACCGTCGAGGCCGTGCGCTGGGCTGCCGAGGTCGAGGGCCCGGTCTTCCTGCGCATCGGTCGGTACAAGGTGCCGTCGGTGTCCGAGGGTCAGGTGCCGGCCTTCCGTCCCGGACGCGCAGAGCAGCTGACCGACGGTGACGACGTCACCCTCGTCGCCAACGGCACGATGGTCACCGTGGCGCTGCAGGCGGCCGGTCAGCTCGAGGCCTCCGGGATCCGGGCACGCGTGCTGAACATGGCCACCGTGCATCCGCTGGACCATGAGAGCCTGCTGCGGGCAGCACGGGAGACCAGGGGCATCGTGACCGTCGAGGAGTCGGTGCCTCGTGGCGGCCTCGGCGGTGCCGCCGCCGAGTTCCTCGCCGAGAACCAGCCGGCACGGATGCGTCTGCTGGGCACACATGAGTTCGCCGTGACCGGCGATGTCGAGTACCTGTTCGACCGATTCGATCTCACCCCCGGCGGGGTCGCGGATGCGGCCCGGAACCTCCTCGCTACGTGAGGATCGGGCATCCATGACCGATCAGGCCGTCCTCGCGATCGACCAGGGCACCGGATCCACCAAGGTGCTGCTGGTCGATGGTGCCGGGCGCATCCGAGGTCGAGGGTCGGCGCCCCTCGAGCAGCAGACACCGTCCCCGGGGTGGGTCGAGCACCGCCCCGAGGACATCATCGCCAGCGTCCGGGGGGCCATCGCGGACGCGCTGATCCACGCAGACGGTCTGGAGATCGTCGGTGTCGGCATCAGCAACCAGCGCGAGTCGATGCTGCTGTGGGATCGGGCGACGGGCGAGCCCGTGTCACCGGTGCTGAGCTGGCAGGACCGTCGCACAGTCGACATCGCGGAGAGACTGGTGGCCGAAGGCCACGCTGAGCGCGTGCGGTCCATCAGCGGGCTGCCACTCGATCCGATGTTCTCGGCGGTCAAGGCCGCCTGGCTGCTCGACACCTACGACCCGGACCGGGCCCGGGCTGACGACCTCTGCCTGGGGACCGTCGACTCGTGGCTCGTCTGGCACCTCACCGGCGAGCATGTCATCGAGGCCGGCAACGCGTCCCGCACCTCCCTGGTCGACCTGTCGACGGGGCAGTGGAGTGAGGAGCTGCTGGAGATCTTCGGTGTGCCTGCCGGTGTCCTCCCGCGAATCGTCGACTCGGCCGGCGTGGTCGGTCCGGTGCGGGGCATCGACGGGCTGGAGGGCGTACCCCTGGCGGGGATCCTCGGTGACTCGCATGCCGCTCTCTTCGCCCATGCCGGCTGGCGCCCGGGTGTGGCCAAGGCGACCTACGGCACCGGCAGTTCGGTCATGGCCCTGGTGGCCCCGGGGGCGGTCGACAGCGAGGCGATGTGTCGCACGATCGCGTGGCGCCTGCCCGGCGAGAACCCGGCCATCGCCTGGGAGGCCAACATCCTCTCTGCCGGCTCCACCCTCACCTGGCTGGCGAGTGTGCTGGGCACCACGGCGGGCGAGTTGGCCGAGGCGGCAGCCGACACCAGTGACGGAGTGATCCTCGTCCCGGCCTTCAACGGTCTCGGGGCGCCCTGGTGGGATCCGCAGGCCGCTGCCGTCGTGACCGGCCTGTCGCTCGGGACGCAGATGCCGCACTTGGCCCGAGCCGCGCTGGACTCGGTGGTGCTCCAGGTGTCCGACGTGCTGGACGCCATGACCACGGCAGGGGAGATGCCGTCGGTGCTGCTCGCCGACGGCGGCATGACGGCCAACCGCGACCTGATGGCGCGGCAGTCCGCGCTGGCGGGAGTCCCGGTGCGGGTCTCCCGGACCGCAGAACTGTCCGCCCTCGGCGCCGGCCATGCGGCCGGGCTGGGATGCGGTCTGTGGTCGATGTCAGATCTGGAGGCCCTGCCGCGTGACTATGACGACGTCCCCGCTGCCGATCGGCCTGACAGCATGGCCGACCTGAAGGAAGACTGGCACCGGGCCGTCGCCCGGGCACGCTTCCACCCCACCACCTGAGACCCCCACACGAGACCCCCACACGAGAGGACACCCACCCATGGCACCACTGGAGTTCGGCACCGGCATCTGGGCCTTCGGTCAGTTCGTCGATCGCTATGCCGGTGACGGTTACGGGCCTCCGCGTGACTCGCGCGAGATGATCGAGGCGGCCGGTCGGGTCTCCGGCCTGTCCTGCCTGGACATCAACGTGCCGTTCGCCACCGAGGGAGCCACCGCGGCCGAGATCAAGCAGCTGCTCGACGACAACGGCCTCACCTGTCGCGCCACGACGCCGCACATCTACATGCGCGAGTACGCCAAGGGTGCGTTCACCAATCCCTCGCAGGAGCTGCGTCGCCGCACCCAGGACCGCGTCGAGGAGGCCGTCGAGGCGGCCCAGATCCTCGGCGCCGGGTACGTGAAGTTCTGGCCCGGCCAGGACGGCTACGACTACCCCGGCCAGGTCGACTACCTGCAGATCTGGGATCGCACGGTCGACGGCATGCGGGAGATCTGTCAGCGTCACCCCGACGTGCAGTTCGCGATCGAGTACAAGCCCAAGGAGCCGCGCATCCGCATGACGCTGGCGAACGCACCCAAGACGCTGCTCGCGATCGAGGAGACCGGGGTCGACAACCTCGGCATCGTCATGGACTTCGGCCACTCACTGATGGCGGGGGAGTCGCCGACGGAGTCACTGCGGATGATCCATCGCCGCGGCAAGCTCACCTCGGCCGAACTGAACGACAACTGGCGGGACTGGGACGACGATCTCCCGGTGGCCTCCGTGCACCTGTTCGAGACCATGGAGTACATCCTCGCCCTGCGCGACATCGGCTGGAGCGATCCCGTCCTGCTCGACCAGTTCCCCTTCCGTGAGGATCCGGTGGCGGCCGTGGCCCGCAGCATCGAGACGATCCGGATGCTCGACGAGGCCTGTGCGCGGGTCGACCGTGCGCAGTACGCGGCCGCTCAGGATGCTCAGGACGCCCTCGCGGTGCAGGCCATCTACTGGAATGCGCTGCTCGGCACCGAGCGCTTCGCCGTCGGCCACTGATAGTCGGCCGGGGCTCGGCCGTGTCCTAATCTTGAGGCCATGGCCGAGCCCCACCCCGCGTCGCCCCGGCGCATCGTCATCCTGGGCAGCACCGGGTCCATCGGCACCCAGGGGCTCGACGTCGCAGCCCGGCACCCTGAACTGTTCGACATCGTCGGCCTCACGGCCGGGGGATCGAACATCGGGCTGCTCGCCGAGCAGGTCCGCGACTTCGGCGTAGAGGTGGTGGGACTGCCCGACGAGCGGGCGGCGGACGCGCTGAGGCAGGCGCTCGACGCCCTCCCGGACGCCCCCGGTCGTGCGCTCGAGGTGGAGATCGTCTCCGGCCCCGATGCCAATGAGGTCGTCGCTCGCCATGAGTGCGACACGGTCCTGAACGGCCTGGCCGGAGCTGCCGGCCTCAAGCCCACCCTCGCCGCGCTGGAGGCGGGGCGCACGCTCGCGCTGGCCAACAAAGAGTCTTTGATCATCGGCGGCCCGTTGGTCAAGGGGATCGCCCGGCCCGGCCAGATCGTGCCCGTCGACTCCGAACACTCCGCCCTGGCGCAGTCCCTCCTCGCGGGGGAGCCCGCCGAGGTGCGCCGACTCATCGTCACGGCGAGCGGTGGCCCGTTCCGCGGCCGCACCGCGGCTGAGCTCGAGGACGTCACCGTGGAGCAGGCGCTGGCGCATCCGACCTGGTCGATGGGTCCGCTGGTCACCATCAACTCCTCGACGCTGGTGAACAAGGGTCTGGAGGTCATCGAGGCGCATCTGCTGTTCGACGTCCCGTTCGAACGCATCGAGGTGGTGGTGCATCCCCAGTCCGTCGTGCACTCCATGGTCGAGTTCGTCGACGGTTCGACGATCTGCCAGGCGAGCCCACCGGACATGCGCATCCCCATCGCGTGGGGCATGGCGTTCCCGGCGCGCGTGCCTGATGCGGCCCCGGCCTGCGACTGGACCTCCGCGGCCACCTGGGAGTTCCTGCCGCTGGATGAGGATGCGTTTCCCGCGGTGCGCATCGCCCGGACGGCCGGCGGGGCCGGTGGCACCGCTCCGGCCGTGTTCAACGGAGCCGACGAGGCCTGCGTCGCCGCCTTCATCGAGGGAGATCTGAGCTACCCCGGCATCGTGTCGACGATCGGACGCGTGGTCGACGAGCACCTGGCGGGCGGAACCGGTGAGACGGGTTCGGCCTGGGTCGAGGGGAACCGGACCACCCTCGAGGACGTCCTCTCTGCAGATGCCTGGGCGCGCGACCGCGCCCGACAGATCATCGTGGGAGGGTGACCATGCTCGAGCTCATCGGCATCCTGCTGTTCGCCCTCCTCATCGGCCTGTCGATCGCCCTGCACGAGATGGGTCATCTGCTCCCGGCCAAGCGCTTCGGCGTCAAGGTCACCGAGTACATGATCGGCTTCGGCCCGACGATGTGGTCAAAGGTCCGTGGAGAGACCCGATACGGGTTCAAGGTCATCCCGGTCGGCGGCTACGTGCGGATGATCGGCATGCTGCCCCCGGCGCCCGACGGCACCCAGCGATCCATGTCCACGGGGCGGTTCGCCGCGATGGTGGCCGATGCTCGCCGGCAGTCGGCGGAGGAGGTCGGCCCCGGCGACGAGGCCCGTACGTTCTATCGCCTGCCGGTCCGCCAGCGCATCGTCATCATGCTCGGTGGCCCCACGATGAACCTGCTGTTCGGGTTCGTGCTGTTCGCTGTTCTGCTCCTCGGCATCGGTCTGCCAGCACCGTCGCTTCAGGTCGCCTCTGTCGGTGCGTGCCTGCCGACGGCTGCCCAGCCGAGCGGTCAGCCGCTGCCCTCCGGTGAATGCCCGACGGGCAGTGCGCCCTCACCGGCGGCGCTTGCGGGCTTCCAGCCCGGCGACACGATCCTGGCGATCGACGGGGCTCCGGTCGAGGACTGGACGGCGGCCACCGACTGGATCCGAGCCCATCCGGGTGACACGGTGATCGCGACCGTCGACCGTGGCGGATCCCCGCTCGACCTGACCGTGCAGATCGGCGAGGCGACCCGGCCGGTGTACGACGAGTACGACCAGGAGACCGGCGAGGTCGCCACGGTGGGCTACGTGGGCCTGGCGCCGACGTCGGAGTGGGTGACCGAATCGTGGACCGCGGTTCCCGGCTATATGTGGGACATCACCGTCCGGTCGGTTGAGGCGCTCATCTCCCTGCCTGTGCGGCTCTACGACCTCGTGACCGGGACCCTGCTCGGGGGTGAGGAGCGGTCCCTCGACAGCCCGGTGAGCGTGGTGGGCGTCAGCCGCATCGGCGGTGATGTCGCCGCGATGGATCAGCCGCTGCGGGCGAAGGCGGCGACCTTCATCGGGCTGCTGGCCTCGCTGAACCTGTTCCTCTTCCTGTTCAACCTGCTGCCGATCCTGCCTCTGGACGGCGGCCACGTCGTGGGGGCCGCCTACGAGGCCGTGCGCCGGTGGCTGGCCCGCATCACCGGACGCCCCGATCCCGGTCCGGTCGACGTCGCGCGCCTCCTTCCGGTCGCATATGTCGTGGCGGGTGTCCTGGTCGCCATGGGCGTCGTGGTCATCTGGGCGGATCTGGTGAAGCCGATCTCGCTGGGCTAGCGAGTCACGCAGGCCCGGCTGAGCCGGCCACAGCGCGGGTGCCTCTGCGGGCGGCAGGGCATAATGCCGGTGTGTCGGTGAGCCTCGGAATGCCCTCTGCCCCTGCTCCGGTCGTCGCCCCTCGGCGGAAGACCCGGCAGCTCCTGCTGCAGCACCCCACGCATCCGGTGGCCGTGGGGGGTGATGCCCCCATCAGCGTCCAGTCGATGTGCACAACGCTCACGGCGGACGTGAACTCGACTCTCCAGCAGATCGCCGAACTCACCGCCTCGGGGTGTCAGGTGGTGCGGGTGGCCGTCCCGAGTCAGGATGACGCGGAGGCGCTGCCCCAGATCGCGAAGAAGAGCGGCATCCCGGTCATCGCCGACATCCACTTCCAGCCCAAGTATGTGTTCGCGGCCATCGAGGCCGGGTGCGCCGGCGTTCGTGTCAATCCTGGAAACATCAAGCAGTTCGACGACAAGGTCGGCGAGATCGCGAAGGCGGCCAAGGATCACGGCACCCCGATCCGCATCGGCGTCAACGCCGGCTCCCTCGACAAGCGGCTGCTTGAGAAGTACGGCAAGGCCACGCCTGAGGCTCTTGTGGAGTCCGCCCTGTGGGAGGCCTCGCTGTTCGAGGAGCACGACTTCCGCGACATCAAGATCTCGGTCAAGCACCACGACCCCGTCGTGATGATGCAGGCCTACATGCAGCTGGCCGAGCAGTGCGACTACCCGCTGCACCTGGGTGTCACGGAGGCCGGCCCGGCCTTCCAGGGCACGGTGAAGTCGGCGGTCGCTTTCGGGGGCCTGCTCAGCCGCGGCATCGGAGACACCATCCGCGTCTCGCTCTCCGCCCCGCCGGCCGAGGAGGTCAAGGTGGGCATCGCGATCCTCGAGTCACTCAACCTGCGCCAGCGCGGCCTCGAGATCGTCTCCTGCCCGTCGTGCGGTCGCGCCCAGGTCGACGTCTACACCCTCGCCGAGCAGGTCACGGCCGGCCTGGCCGGCCTCGAGGTCCCCCTGCGCGTCGCTGTCATGGGCTGCGTGGTGAACGGTCCGGGCGAGGCCCGCGAGGCCGACCTCGGCGTCGCCTCCGGCAACGGCAAGGGGCAGATCTTCGTCAAGGGCGAGGTCATCAAGACCGTTCCGGAGTCGCAGATCGTCGAGACCCTCATCGAGGAGGCCATGGTCCTCGCTGAGCAGATGGCCGGCGAGACCGGCGCTCCGATGGTGACGGTCGACTAGCGGGGACGACGAGCCATGACCCTGTCCGCGAGCGTGGGCGTCGTCCGGCCGGTACTGACCTCGGACCTTGCTGGCGTCGAGCGGCTCCTGGCCATGGACCCCGTGGCCCACTGCTTCGTGACCGCACGCGTGCGTCAGGGCGGCCTGGATCCCTGGCGGCTCGGCGGGGAGATCCTGGGCTTCTTCGATGACGATGGCCTGCGGTCAGCCGTCTACCACGGGGCGAACCTCGTCCCGATCGCCACCGATGCCCGTTCTCGTGGGGCCTTCGCGGACCGACTGCGGACCTTCGGGCGCCGGTGCTCCTCGATGGTGGGGCCGGCCGAGGAGGTCCTCGATCTCTGGCGGCAGCTGGAACCGTCCTGGGGACCGGCCCGCGAGGTGCGCAGTTCCCAGCCACTGCTGGCCATGTCTGCCGACCCGGAGGTGGAC
>JAUHZW010000262.1 GCA_030425745.1 Actinomycetes bacterium | reverse complement strand
GACACCGGCCTCACCGCCGAGGAGGGCCTCTGGCACCGACGCGGATGGGCAGGCAGGTCATGACACGCCCGAGCACGGACACACTTTCTGTCCTATAACCCCGATAGTCTGCGCGCATGTCTGCTGCCGGCAAGGACCGCGCCTCCTTCTTCCCTGCGATCGAGAAGAAGCACGGGCAGCCGATGTCCTACTGGTTCGATGTCATGGCCGAGATCAAGGACCGCACGTACAACGAGCAGATGGCCTACCTGCAGGAGAACCACGGGTTCAGTCGGGCACACGCGAACGCCCTCATCATGTACACCAAGGGGTCGACATCATCGCGTCGATTCGACACGGTGGACGACTTCCTGGCCCCGCTCGACCAGCAAAAGCAGGACACCCTGCGTGCGGTGGTCCGGGCCATCACCCGGAAGTTCCGTCGCGCCGAGGTCGTCATCGCGTGGAACCAACCGATGGTGCGGATCGACGGCGCCTATGTGTTCGGGATGAGCGTGGCAACCCACCACATCATCCTCGCCCCGTTCAGCGGCGAGGTGCTGGATGAGTTCCGGCCTCGCCTGGAGGGGTACGTCGTGAAGAAGAAGACCTTCCAGGTTCCGGTCGACTGGAAGGTCGACGTGGCCCTGCTGCAGGACATGGTTGCCGCGAACGTCGCCCGGCTGGACCACAGCTGACCCCTCCCGACCCGGGTCACAGCCTCCGGATGTCGATCAGGGTGCCGATTCCAGCATCTCGAGCTGACCGCAGGCCCGAGTCACTGTCCTCGAATGCCACGCAGGCGCTCGGGTCGACGCCGAGGAGTCGAGCGGCCAGCGCGTAGCCGTCGGGCGCGGGTTTGATCTGATCGACGTCGTCACCGGTCACGATGGCGGAGAACAGACCCGCGATGCCGACCGCCTCCAGGGTGGGCACAACGACGTCTCGAAAGCCCGCCGTCACGACCGCCATCGGGAACTGCCCGTGGAACCGCTCCGCGATCTGCGCCACGTGATGCACTCGATCGACTCGGTCCAGCGACTCCAGGTATAGGCGGGTGCCCTCCTCGTTCAGCTCCTCGGCACGATTCAGATCAGCCCCCGGCACGGCGGCCTGCACCATGGTCAGGAGGTCCTCGTGGGCATACGCCTCCCACCAGTCATCCGTGACCGTGAAGTCCACCCGTCCCAAGAGCTCGGTCCACACGGCCCGGTGCAGCCCCCATGTATCGATGAGGGTTCCGTCGGCGTCGAACAGCAGTGCCTGAGTCCCGATCGGGGGAGTGAACGATGTCATGAGGCGTCCGAGCGTAGCCGTGCTGGTCGCGCACTGTTCATGCACCCGGTGAGCGATGAGAGGGACTCCTGCCGATCGATGAGGAAGACTGCCGGGTGATGCCGACATCAGGAGGAGCCATGTCCGAGAACACAGCAGCACCTGCTTACCCGGCCACTCTGGAGATCGACTACCAGGATCGACTCGGCCGAGCATCCACGATCTTCCGCGTCATTCTCATCATTCCGATCGCGATCATCCTGTGGATCCTCACATCCGGCAGCGAGACGATCACACAGCGTGTCAATGGCTCAGGCGAGGTCGTCGGCTCCACGACGTCCACCGGTGCCGGCATCGTCGGCGCGCTGTTCGTCGTGACGGTTCTGATGCTGCTGTTCCAGAAGCGCTACCCGAAGTGGTGGTTCGACTTCAACCTCGCCCTGATGCGTTTCATCAATCGGGTGGGGATCTACTTCCTCCTGCTGACCGACCGCTACCCGTCCACCGAGGACGAGCAGAACCTGCATCTGGATGTGCCCTACCCCGATGCCCAGCGCCTCAACCGCGGGCTTCCACTGGTGAAGTGGTTCCTGGCCATCCCGCACTACTTCATCCTGTTCTTCCTCTACATCGCTGTCTTCGTCGTGACCGTGATCGCCTGGTTCGCCATCATCTTCACCGGCCGCTACCCCATGGCCTTCTTCACCTTCGTCGTGGGCGTGCTGCGCTGGTCGTGGCGCGTCCACGCCTACGCGATCCTGCTGGCGACCGATCGGTACCCGCCCTTCTCCCTTGACTGAGGAGCAGCCCGCGCCGGGGCAGCCGTCTCAGGATCGGGCCGTTCGGCGCCGTTCGCTGCTGCGTTGGGGCGCGGGACTCGCTGCGCTCGTCGCCTTCAATGTCGTCGTCTACCTGCTGTTCGGAACACAGGTCGCGCAGGAGCTCCTGGCTCGGCTTGAGGGGTGGGCGGTGCCCGGGGCCTTCCTGCTGGCCTTCCTGACCAACGTGACCGTTGCCTTCCCGGTCCCGTACAACCCGATCGTCCTGCAGATGATGGAGGCCTCGGATGTGCCATGGCTGCTTGCGGTGGTCGTGGCGCTGGGGGCCAGCCTCGGAGAGATCAGCGGATTCCTCGCCGGGCGGGCTGGACGAGGCAGTTTTCAGGGAACGCGGTTCGGCGATTGGGTGGCGCGCGAGTTGACCCACCCGATGCGGTCGTTCTGGGTGGTCGTGGCGGTCTCGGCTCCCCCCTTTCCGGCCTTCGACGTGGCGGGAATGGCCGCGGGGGCGCTGGGGATGCGGTGGTGGCTGTTCTTCTCGGGTGCCTTCACTGGCCGGCTGATCCGCTTCGCGATCTTCGCTGCCTTCACCGTGTGGGTATCGACGTAGGACATGTCGGCGTATCCACGCGCGCGCCGGCACTAGCGTGGGCAGGGTGGACGCACTGATCTGGTGGAAACTGGCCGCTGCCCTGGTGGTCCTGGGCGCTGGCGTGGCCGGCGGTCTGGCACCGTGGCGTGTCGCGAGGATGTCGCGGCGTGAGGTGTACCTGGGCTGGGGCAACGCCTTCGCCGGCGGTGTGCTGCTGGCGGCCGGCCTGATCCACCTGCTCGGGGACTCCGCCGATGGTTTCGCAGCCCTGTGGCCCGATGACGGCTTTCCCTGGGCGTTCACTATCGCCGGGGCGGCCTTCCTGCTGGTGCTCGGTGTGGAACGGGTGATCCCGCGGGTTCCGCGCATGCCGGTCGGCGCGGAGAGTCCGGACCCCGAGGCCGATGCTGTGGCTGCTGCGGCTCAGCAG
>JAUHZW010000261.1 GCA_030425745.1 Actinomycetes bacterium | reverse complement strand
GGAGGAACTCGACGCCGAGCATGACGACCATGAGCCCGATCCCGAGCCCACCTGTCGGGTCCTGATCTACAGCGACGACCACACCGTCCGTCAGCAGGTCATGGCGGCCCTGGGTCGGCGCCCGGCGGCCGACCTCCCGGCGTTGGAGTACGTCGAGGTGGCCACCGAACCGCGGGCTATCGAGATCGTCGATGCGGGCGGCCTGGATCTGCTCATCCTCGACGGGGAGGCGACCCCGGCCGGGGGCATGGGTGTGTGCCGCCAGCTCAAGGACGAGATCTACCACTGCCCGCCGATCCTCGTGATCGTCGGGCGGCCGCAGGACGCGTGGCTCGCCACGTGGTCGCGCGCCGACGGGGTCACGTCGCATCCGATCGATGCGATCGCCCTCCCGGGTGCGGTGACATCCCTGCTCCGGTCGCGGCTGTCCGTCGCCACGGTGTGACGACCTGGCCGGAGGTCCTCGGCTCCCTGTCGGCAGGGACCGACCTCAGCAGTGACCAGGCCCGCTGGGCCATGGGGCAGATCCTCGAGGGCGAGGCCACCGGCGGTCAGTTCGGCGCGTTGGTCATGGGCCTGCGGGCCAAGGGGGAGTCGGCTGCAGAGGTCGAGGCCCTCGTCGAGGTCATGCACTCGCACGCCCGCCACCTGGACTTCGGCGCGGACGGTCCGCCGCTGGCCCTCGATGTGGTCGGCACCGGGGGCGATCAGGCCCACACCGTCAACATCTCCACGATGGCCGCCCTCGTGGCGGCTGCGGCCGGGGCCACCGTCATCAAGCACGGCAACCGCGCCGCCTCATCCTCGACCGGCACGGCCGATGTCCTCGAGCATCTCGGGGTGGCCATCACCCTCGAGCCCGATCAGGTGGTGTCGTCGGTGCGCGAGTCCGGGCTGGGCTTCTGCTTCGCTCCCGTGCACCACCCGGCCCTGCGCCACGCCGGGCCCATCCGGCGCGAACTCGGCATTCCGACGGTCTTCAACATCTTGGGCCCGCTGGCGAATCCGGCCAGCGTGGGCTCGGCCCTGATCGGTTGCGCCAACGAGGCCCTCGCCCCCGTCATGGCGGACGTGCTCCATCGACGCGGTGTCCGCGCTCTGGTCGTGCGTGGGGACGACGGTCTCGACGAGATCTCCATCTCCGCGCCCACCCGGGTGTGGGACGCCACCGGCGACGACCTCATCGAGGCATCCTTCGATCCGGTGGATGTGGGCATCCCGCGCACATCGCAGGAACTGCTCCGCGGAGGCGACAGCGCACGCAATGCGGATCTGCTGCGCGCCACGCTCGGGGGAGGCACACCACCCGGCGTTGATGCCGACCGCATCGCAGCGATACGCGATGCGGTCGCGGTCAACGCGGCTGCGGCCCTCACGGCCTACGTCCGTGCTGGTGGTGCGGTCCCCGGGCTGACCGCGGCCGATCTGCACGACGGAACGGTGACCACGCGGATCGCTGCCGGGTTGCCGGTCGTGCGGCGCGTCATCGACGGGGGCGCCGCGCTGCGGGTCCTCGACGAGTGGGCCGCGGTGACTACCCGGCTGCGCGGATCCGGCTGACGCGTTCGGTGCCCCGCGGACCGGCCGGACGCCCTGCCGGCGCTTCCGTTCCGTCGACCGCTGCGAGCTCCGCTGACACGCGTCGGCGGAGGTCGCGGAGCTCATGAGCGAGGTCGCCGCCGCAGTGCACAGGCAGGCTGAGGGAGGTGCTCGCCTCGACCACACGGGCCGGCTCCTCCTCCAGCCAGCGCAGGATCTCCAGCGCTTCCTCCGTCAGGCCGGCCGGAGCCGGAGGTGACGGTGCCTCGGTGGAGTCGGCCACAGCCAGCAGCGTCTGGACCCTCATCCGCGGATCCGTCCCGGGCCGCGCATGACCGGCTGCGGCCAGGCGTCCATGCCTGATCACGTGGATGTCCCAGCCCAGATCGGGGGTCGGGCTCGCGGCGACCAGCAGCGGCTCTGACGCGAGAGCGGCGAGCCGGTGGGTGCGCAGGCTGGCCCGGCACAGGGCGCCCAGCCGCTCGCGCCACTGTGCGGCCTCCTCGAAGCGCTGCTGCCCGGCCAGCGTCGACATGCGGGACCGGACGGCTTCGATGGTCTCCCGCAGATCACCGGACATGGCCGTACGGAGGCGGTCGACCTCGGCGGCATATGCCGCTCGGTCGCCGGAACCGGTGCACGGTGCGGCGCAGCGCCCGAGCTCGGCGAGTGCACAGCCGGGGGTGTCCGTGCGAGGCCGACGCGCGATGCGGGTCGAGCAGGTGCGCACACGGTGGGCGAGCTGCAGTGCCTCCCGGACCTCCTCGGCAGCCCGCCGGCCCGGGAACGGGCCGAGATAGCGCGCACCCTCGGTCTGGTCGTTGCGCACCTCGCGCACGAGTGACAGGCGGGGAGCCGGCTCGGCTGTCAGCTTGAGCCACACCTCACGGTCGGGGCGGCGGGAGCGGCGGTTGTAGCGGGGCTGACGGTCAGCGATCAGTCGGAGCTCGCGGACGCGGGCCTCCAGTGGGGTGGCGCACACGATGGGCGTCACCCGCTGGGCGATCGACACCATCTCGGCCATCCGTCGGCGGGGCTCGGCAGCGGTGAAGTAGGAGCGCACCCGGGTGCGGATCCGCACCGACGTACCGACGTAGAGCGCGGCTCCCTGCGCGTCCTCGAAGATGTAGACCCCGGGGGCATCGGGCAGGCCGTCGGCGAGGTGGCGCTTGGCCCGCTGTGCCGGGCTCACCCGGGACGTGAACGCCCGGACGTCCTCCACCGTGGTGACGCCGAACCCCGCGACCCGTTCGAGCAGCCCGTGCAGGACGTCGACGGTGGCGCGGGCATCGTCAAGGGCGCGGTGCGTGGGCGTGACGGTGGCCCGGAAGTGGGCAGCGAGGGTGCTGAGCTTGCAGTTGCGGACCTCATCGCGGTGCAGGGCCACGCGCGCCAGCCGCGCCGTGTCGATGACCCTCGGTCGCGGCCAGGCGTAGCCGTGGTTCTCGCAGGCGGCTGTCAGGAAGCCGACGTCGTAGGGGGCGTTGTGGGCGACGAGGACCGCGTCACCGAGGAACTCCAGGAATCCGGGCAGGACTGCCGTG
>JAUHZW010000260.1 GCA_030425745.1 Actinomycetes bacterium | reverse complement strand
GCCACTCTCTCGGTCAGTCGGACCTGAGACTCTCGATCAGACCCTCGACACGGGAGCGGATCTCGTCGCGGATGGGCCGCACGGCCTCGACGCCCTGCCCCGCGGGATCGTCGAGCACCCAGTCCTCATACCGCTTGCCCGGGTAGTACCTGCAGGTGTCGCCGCAGCCCATGGTGATGACCACGTCGGAGGCCTCCACGGCCTCGTCCGTGAGGATCTTGGGGGAGTTGTCGCGGATGTCGATGCCCTCCTCGAGCATCGCCTCGACCGCGGCCGGGTTGATCGTGTCGGCGGGTGCGGAACCGGCGGAGCGCACTTCGATCCAGTCACCCGCGAGGTGCTGCAGGTAGCCGGCGGCCATCTGAGAGCGTCCGGCGTTGTGGATGCAGACGAACAGCACGGATGGTCGTGTCATGTGGTGCTCCGATCGGCGGAAGTCTGACGGGGTGGTGATGACGGGGTCCACGACCATCGGCGGCGAAGCCACAGGCTGACGTAGACCAGAGCCACCAACGCGGGCACCTCGATGAGCGGGCCGATCACACCGGTCAGCGCCTGCCCGCTCGTGACTCCCCACACGCCGATCGAGACGGCGATCGCGAGCTCGAAGTTGTTGCCCGCGGCGGTGAAGGCGAGGGTGGTCGTGCGCGGGTACGTGAGCTTCAGGGCATGACCCGCCGCGAAGGACGTGAACCACATGATCGCGAAGTAGATGAGCAGGGGCACCGCGATGAGGACGACGCTGAGTGGATCGGAGGTGATGGCCGAGCCCTGCAGCGCGAACATCACGACGATGGTGAACAGCAGACCCCACAGGGCGATCGGTGCGATGCGCGGGGCGAAGCGGTCGTCGTACCACTGGCGCCCCTTCTTGGCGACGCCCACACGGCGCGTGAAGTAGCCCAGCGCCAGCGGGATCCCGAGGAAGACGAGCACCGCCTTGGTGATGTCCCACGTGGAGAACGCCACGTCTTGGGTGTCGAGGCCCAGCCAGCCGGGCAGGATCGCGAGGTAGAACGTGCCGAGCGCCGCGTAGGCGACGATCTGGAAGATCGAGTTGATGGCCACGAGCAGGGCCCCGGCCTCGCGATCACCGCAGGCGAGGTCGTTCCAGATGAGCACCATGGCGATGCAGCGGGCGAGCCCGATGACGATCAGGCCGGTGCGGAACTCCGGGTAGTCGGCCAGGAAGATCAACGCGAGCGCGAACATCAGCAGCGGCCCGACGAGCCAGTTGAGGACGAGGGAGAGCCACAGGAGCCGGCGATCACCGGTGAGGTGGCCGATCTCCTCGTACTTCACCCGCGCGAGGACGGGATACATCATCGCGAAGAGGCCGAGGGCGATGAGCAGGCTGGTGTTGTCGATCTTGACGGCATCGAGTGCGCCCTGCAGGCCGGGGATCACCCGGCCCAGCAGCAGACCGAGGGCCATGGCGAGCACGATCCACAGCGGCAGGAAGCGATCGAGCGTGCTGAGGCGGCGCAGCACATCACGCTCGTCGGTGGCGGTGCTCATGTGCAGCAGGCCCCCGCGTCGGTGCTCGCATCCGCCATGGGCAGCAGGCCCTGCGGATCATCATCGGTGATCGTGTAGTACTCCCACGGGGTGCCGGCGGGGTCGTGGATCCAACCCTTGTCCTGGCGGGCGTAGCAGCAGACGGTGTCGTCCTCCCGGTCGACGGTGAGGCCGGCTCCCTCGATGCGGGACAGCTCGGCGACGACTCGGTCGGTGGTGGGCACCTCGACACCGAGGTGGTTCAGCGCCCCCTGCGGGCCCGTGCCCCGCTCCTCGGCCGGCACCTCGATGAGGACGAGCTTGAGCGGGGGATCGGCGACCTCGAAGTTCGCGTAGCCGGGGCGACGCTTATGCGGTGCGACCCCGAACATCGTCGAGTAGAAGGCGACGGATGCCTCGAGGTCAGCGACGCTGAGGGCCAGTTGTACGCGGGACGAGGTCGTCGTCATGAGTGCTCCAGAGGGGTGCGGATCGTTGAAACGCACGATAGCATCCATATCGATAGGTATCGATCCATTCTGGGTGAACAGCAGATGACGAAGGAGGCGGATGTCGACCATGGAGACGTCAGTCATCGAGCTGCCCGTCGTCGCGTCGGGTCCTGCCTGCTGCCCGAGCGGGCTGGGTGCTCCGATCGACCGGGCGACGGCGGAGGAGCTGGCCGCCCTGCTGAAGGCGGTGGCCGATCCCGCCCGGCTGCAGATGCTCGCCTGGATCCGGGCGCAGGAGGGCTGTGAGTCCTGCGTCTGCGACATCACCGAGGCCGTGGGTCTGAGCCAGGCGACGGTGTCACACCACCTCAAGAAGCTGGTGGATGCCGGGATCCTCGCGCGCAGCAAGCGCGGCTACTGGACCTGGTACTCGGTGGTCCCGTCACGGCTGGGCGAGCTCGCGGCCGTCCTCGTGTGAGGCGGCCGGTCAGGTCGCGAACCAGGCCCGGGACGCCGCAGGTCGCGTCAGCAGGAGCAGCACGACGGTGAAGATCACCAGAGCGATCGCCCGCACATCCACGAACGCCGTGAGCAGCGAGTCTGCGACGAGAACGAACCACATCGCCGCGTAGACGATGCGGCGCCGCTGGGCGGCTCCGACAGCGATGAGGATGTGTGCTCCTCCGAGCACGAGTCCGACGATCAGGACGGGCCACGGATCGGTGCTGGGGTCCACGAACGCGCGGACGATGGTCACGATCCAGAACAGCACACCCACATACCCGAGGATCTCGATGATCCGCACGGCGAGCGGGCGTCCGGTGGCGGCCATGGGCAGACGGTAGCCACGACCGGACGCGCCTCGGCGGGTGGTCACATCTGTGACGTGCTCGGTCAACGACATCCGGAGGACGGACGACGCCGGGACCTGGCACGCCACAATGAGTCCATGAGCGCGATGTCGCGGACGCAGGTCCTGGGAGGACTCGTGCTCCCGCTCATCGTGCTCGTCGGCGTCACCCTATGGGTGTTGAGCGGGGGAGGCGATCCGGGCGCTCGCGTGGCCCTCCTGGTGATCGCTCCCGCGTTGGGGGCGATCGTGGCGCCGACACCGGTGGCGGCGCTGGTGTCAGCGGTGACGGTGCTCACGGCCGCGG